>JALVCY010000576.1 GCA_027009605.1 Saprospiraceae bacterium | reverse complement strand
GCGATAAGGGGCTGATTATCATCTAGTTATAATTAATGATTCTTTTTTTTACAATCAAGATTTATTCTAATTTTTTATGTTAAATCAGTTTGTTATTTATCGAAATGTAGGGGACAAAACCCGACTGCGCCCTTCTAATTTTTTCTTTCGTTTACCCTGTCGAATAGTTGAACGATTGAACAAAATCTCCGAACAGAATCAAAATTGATGGCATTTACATCAAAATACTTTTCGGAGCAAACTCAACTTTTGCATCCTAGTTCATTGGGGCGGCAAAAAAAACTACCCCACAAAATCAATTGGGGGTAGTGGCCCTTGTTAGGGCAGAAAAGCGTAGGAACTTTAATCTTATGGCATTAAGTATTGAGCCGACGGTTATCTATCGAATTCATCTAAATGCAGTTGCTCAATAATGGCAATCAACTTTTGGGCATATTTTTTATCGGTGGCATAACCTGCTTTTCGTAGGCCATAAGCCCATTTTTTATAGTTTTTTCCATACCGTTGAAGATGTCGGTAACGCTTGCCCATGAGCAATTCGCTATGTGCCCGATAGCTGGCCCAAGCACTTTTGTAAATCCTGAAAAAATCCTTGTGACTGTCGTCGGAGAAGTTGGAGCAGTGTCCTTTCTTACACTTGCGTGAAAAACATTTCATCCCGAAGTGATTTTTGTTTTTGCGACTCAATTTGCTTCCACCGGCATCACTCTCCAGCAATCCTTGCGCTAGGGTAATACTAGCGGGAATACCATATTTGTCCATTTCGGAGCGTGCAACAGAAGCATATCGCCGGACATAGTTTTCACAAATCTTATTGTTGACTTCCACCATTCTCCGTGTTACGTCGTCCCGGTATTTCAATTTGGGATTGACTAAAAAGGCGATATTAGCAAAATGATTGTGCTTTTTAGGGTTTTTTAAGCTGTACCCTTTGGCTACTCGATCCACATTGCCCCAATGCGAAATGGTGGTCGTCTCTTCTTCGGTAAAGAGTGCATCTTTTCGACTTTCTACTAAGCCGGGCATCAAACTCCCGCGAATAACGTAGTGGCTATTGGGTACTCTTTCTGCCGTGTTAGACATGTAAACAATAAATAGAATCAAGATCATCCAATGTCTTTCAAAGCCGTCCCTAAGCGCTTTTCTCAATTGGTGAAATGATTGTAATTTCATGATGTGATAGTTAAGTTTGAAAAATTTTGTTTATTTGTATCCGACTTGCGTCAAATACTAATCACATTGACAAGGCAAAGTTAAAACAAAATGTTTTAACAAGCAACTGTATAAAACAAAATGTTTTAATTTCTTCTACTAAGTAGGAAGTAAATTGACCGAAAAGGAATGTAACTTATTGAATATTAATTACTTATAATAAAAATATTTTTTTTGACTTTTTTCGTGCGTAACCGGACTTTTTCTCATTTTTGCTAGAAAGGGTTGCTTAACACGAATCAATCACCGGATATTGGACAATTACACAGGTGCCTGCGAATTGCATTCCCATCCAAAAAAAAAGGCCGGATAAGAAGAAAACGTAAATGCCAACACAAGAGCAAAAAAAATATTCCTGAAAAAAATATTCAGAATATTAGCGAATTCGATTCGGGGATGTACAGAATTAAATAATTGCACAAGGAAATTCCTTTATATATTAACCTGTTTGGCCGATACAACTGCCATTTTTGCGAAAGCAAAATATTAGCAAAATTTTTATTTTCTGCAATTTTGCATAACTTTGCACTTTAAAATTACTGTTTTTCGGTAATAAAAACTGATATTATGCAAATAACCGGAATGAAATATGGTCAAAAGATTTTGCAACTTGCAGAGTTTCCGACCCCAACCATCTTGTGCAACGATGCTTTTTCGGAAGATATAGATGCACTCATAAAAAAAAGGGGCAAGCTTGTTGTCAAACCGGTTTTCTATGGTGGCGTAGGTAAAAAGGGAAAAGCAGGCTTAATCAAAATTGTCGATAATGTAGCCGATGCCCAAGAAGCGCGTCGTGAATTGTTTTTTGCTAAACACAAATTTCATGGAAATACGGTGACCGCCAATGGGGCTACCTATGAAGAGTTTATTCCATCGGATTATGAGATTTACTTCAATATTAGTGTCTCGACAGAGAGCCGGATGGTGAGCTTTACGCTTTCTATTGATGGTGGGATTGATATCGAAGAGTTGCCACCGGATCGAATTATTACCCATTCTTTTGATCCTTTGACCGGCCTAAAGACGTATCATATCATCGATGCCTTGGCTCAACTTAATGCGCCTTCAGAGATCATCAGCCCGCTCGCCAGATATTTGCCGGCGCTATGGGAATTATACAATGATTACGGCTTTGATGTCATGGAAATCAATCCCATTCGGATGAGCAAGGTCGGTAAGCGTTATGTGCCTTATGCTTGCGATTTTAAGGCCATGTTGGATCAAGACAATCCACATAATAAACGCTTGAATCTCCCCCCGGATGTGTTTGAATCCAGCCTTTCGGAATTTGAAATTGAAGTCAATGCTTTGCGGACTTACCAAGGACAAAGTGATGTCGCCATCATCAACCCCACAGGCACCATCACCCCGTTTATGTTTGGTGGCGGAGCCAATAGTGCGGCGACAGAAATCCTTTCGGAAAGAACGACCATCTCCACAGACTTTGGGGGCAATCCTCCTTTTGAAAAGATGTACAATATTGCCGAAATTGTCTATAAATATTGGCTCAAAAATTCTAATGTGATTCTTGTGATAGGGGGGAAAGCCAATAATACCGACATTTTTGTGACCCTAAAAGCCATCGTTGATGCGCTCCGGGACTATGCCGCCAAGCATGGCAAACCCGATGTTTATGTGGTCATTGGTCGGGGTGGGCCCAATCTTATAAAGGGTATGGCTTATGCACACGACATGCTCAATAATCTAAAGATTCCACATCGCTTTTTTGGCTATGATTCTTCGATGGTCGATGTTATCCAATATGCCGTGGACGTAGATGATTGGATGAAAAAGAAGAAGAAATAAAATTCCTGTTGGCCAATTCAAAATTGAAAGTTCTCAAAATCATTTCCAATGAAATCTAAGCATAATAGCCCTTTCAAATACTTCGTGGGTATCCATTCGCTCGAAGAGATAGCATCCAAAGATGACCGAATTGTCGTCATGAATATTTTAGGCAACGAAAGCCGAAAAGTGACTCCGGTATCCCATGTTTTTTCAGGAGGCAATATCGTGGCAGGCGTCCAATATGGCCGTCCCGGACAAATGAAAACGCCCATCGGTAATATTCCGGTTTATAGCCGTTTAGCGGAAGTGGTAGAAAAACATACATTTAATACAGGCGTGATTTATTTGCCGCCGGCTGCCGTGTATTATGCTGTTGCGGAGATGTGTCACTATAATAAGAACCTTAAAAAGATTGTCATCGTTACCGAAAAATTGAGTGTAAAAGACCAGCGGTTAATTCGAGCCATTGCTCAAATCAACCAGGTGGATGTGTTTGGGGCTAATTCTTTAGGTGTGGCTGATGCTTGGAATCGAGTGCGGATTGGGGGCGGCCTTGGAGGTGATCGTCCCGACGAACTACTCGTCAAGGGCTCCATTGCTTTGCACAGCAACTCCGGTAATTTTAGTACCACCATCACAGAGTACTTAAAAACCCAAGGTTTTGGGACTTCGACAGTTGTTAGTTCCGGCAAGGATAAGATTATTCAATTTGCAGTAGCGGAATTTTTGTATGCAGCGGAAAACGACCCGAGAACAAAGGCAGTTGTCCTTTATGTCGAGCCGGGTGGGTATTATGAAAAGCAAGCACTGGATTGGATAAAAGAAGGAAAAATAAAATTTACCAAGCCTATTGTAGCCTTGGTTACCGGGCGATGGAAGTCCAAGCTAACCCGGGCGGTAGGTCATGCCGGTGCTTTAGCCGGGAGTAATGATGATGCTATTGCTAAGGAGAAATGGTTTGATAAGTATTTTAGAACCAAAGGTTTTGACCCCAATCATCCCAATAAAGTAAGCAAGAAAGGTGTCCGGGTAACGTCTATCCAGCATATCCCATTGGCTATGAAAGCTGTTTTTGAAAAGAACGGCTGGAGTCCCGATTTTGAGAATGTAGGCGACTTGAGCCTAAAACCTTGGTTTGCAAATGATATGGGGCTTAAGCTGCCCAAAGAATTAAAAATTCCTGTAGTCGAAGCTCTAGCGCCTTACAATGCAGAGATTGCGATTATCAACAAGGAGTTCGGTGCGACTTATCTGAGGCAAAGTATGCGAAATGCCTCGGGCGCTTCTGCCATGAATTTAAAAACCAGACTTGGAGAGTTGCATGGAAAAGCCGTTACCTACTTGTCCAAATTTCCTTACGAGAAAAATATCTTTTTTGCACTTGCTAAAGAAATGCCAAAGGATAAAGACTTACCTATTTTTAATATTATTCTAAACTATCTGGCAGGGGTGAGCAAGACTGATATGGACTTGGTGGCGATGGCAGAGAAAAACGGAGCCACGCCCAATGAAGCCATTATGGCACCTATCGCCTTGCTGGGCAATCATCCTGACTTTCAATTAAGTCATGATTATATCCAAGCCTTCATCAAGATATACAGTGAGCTAAGCTTGCGCAAAATAGATAAAACCATTTCTTGGGAGAAATATGAATCTATTATTGATAGTTATTTTCCAAAGGCTAGAAAGAATAAGAAGAAGCCCATGCCTTTCTTGAAGGCTCAATTTGACGCAAGGAAAGGGAGAAGTAATATTAAAAATCTGGTGACCTATGTTTTTAAAACTAGAAACGTCGCCAATCCGGATATTTTGTTGATTTCCAGTATGTTATATGAGATGTTTTTTCCGGCGCTCGTTCTGAAAAGAATACCTAAAGACACCTTGGAGAATATTTATGCTTATCTTTCGATTATTGCGAAGGTTGTTGTCTTAGGTGCAGTGTCACCCAATAAAAATAGCTTTATAAAAAAAATAAATAACAAGGCTAGGAATCCTGAAATATTAAAAACATCATTTACAGAGACGGCCTTTTGGTCACTGTTTAATGAGCAGCCTACCAAAGAAAAGTTGCTGGAATTTTCTACACTATTGGGCGTTACTTTAACCAATGGTCCCGGTACGATTTCTGCCAAAGGGGCCAAAGAGTCCGTTTCTGCTCGTAATAATATTTCTACAGCCTTTATTGGCTACTTGGCTAATACGGGTTTGGCTCATGGTGGTAACGGGTTTGAAGGTATCCAATTTATTATTAATTCTTTCAAGGGGATAAACCTAAAAGACCCGGGAAAGAAAAGCAGAAATATAGATGTAAAAGCCATCGCCAATCAGGCTGCCCAAGATTATATTGCTCATAAAAAGAAACAAAAATCCGCCGGTCTTCCCTATGGACGGATTCCGGGTATTAATCATCCTGTCTTTAAAGGGAAACCCATCAATATTGACCCACGAGAAGAATACATTTATAAGTCTTTTCAGCAAGCGGGTATTACGAATGTGTTTTGGGATTTTTACAAAGAGTTTGTCAAGGCGCTATTCAAAAACAAAGGCTCTAAAAATGTTTATTGCGTAAATATTGACGGTGTCATTGCGGCTATTTCTTTTAAATTGCTCTGGAATTTGTATAACTCCAAAAAGGTGAATAAGCACGAAATGCAGAAGATTGGGTTTAATTTATTCTTGTTTGGACGCACCGTTGGAATCGCCTCAGAAATAGATGACCACCGCAATAGAGGGACAGATATGGACACTAGGACACCTGCTTCAGAAGTTGTTTTTGTTGTTTGATGTCTCTGAGCTTGTGCCGAAAAGTATTCTATTGTAAAGCCACCAATTTTTATTCTGTTTGGAGATTTTGTTCAATCGTTCGACTGTTGAGCCTGCTCCGAAAAGTCCACTTAGCCGGAAATTAAAGCACGGAACAAAATTTTATTTGGTTACGATACAAAACTTTCCAAAAGTTTAAAACTTTTGGAAAGTTTTATCCCCAGCTGGTTAGGTCTATGATATACAGGGGCAAATTCTTTGTTAAAATGTCCGGCAAAGTGATGTGTCGCAATGCGCCCCTACCGAATAATCCGAAGCTGGCCATATCTTATGACTCCCCGAATCTTGGAGCTACAATAATGGCTGACTAGAAAAGCAGAGACTTTCCGGGAATTACCTTCTGTTATGTCTGTTTCTTTTGTGCAAGTATCGGGTAGCACAATGTCTCCGTATTTGGATTCGGCTTCGACACAAAAAGCTTTAGACATTTGAGAGCCAATTTTGAAGTCCGAATACTGTCCGGCTAACTCTACTAATCCAAAGCCATCTTCCAGGTTGGTAATTATTATATTGCCGTACTTGGAGTTAATGTCTCCGTTATTTATCAACAAATCTATCCGCAAGTCAGAATACCGCCCTTCAAAAATAATATCATCTACTTGGTTGGTCGAGTAATCTCCATATCTTGCTTCTATTCGGAGTTGACCGACATCACCCAACACGTAGGTATCGTACTTAGAATTGATGGTCAAATCATTAGCCTTCTGTATTCTTACTTTAGAATACTTCGAGTCCAAGTTGATATTGTGAGACTTGGGAATGACTAAGTGTCCATAATTTAATTCTCCATCTAGGTCATGAAGCGTCGAAAAATGACCTTTACCATAACTGAGATACATGGTGACATTTCCGCCGAAACCATCGCTATCAAAATCGCCATACTTCATGTGCAAATTGGCCCCCGCAGAGAGATAATCCATCGTGGCATCACAATACTTCGTCTCTAGTTTTAGTGCATTGGATTTGGGCATGTGTACGATATAATGAATTTTGTACTCGGCAGAATTCATATCACCAAAAAGTCGATCCCAAAATGATTGATTTCGGGGCTCAATGACAGTTTCAGCACTCACATAACTTGGTCTTGATGAAAAATTGATACTTATTCGATTAAATGTTTCTTCGGCCTCGCTTTTATTCGACGCATAAACTACAATTTTTACATCTACCTGCACACGGTTTTCATCCCATGACTTAATATCCACCGTGCCGTATTTGTTGAAGATATTCACTTCACCATCCGTAGTTGTCGAAAACTCCCGATTAATATTCTTGACATACTCCTTACGGACAAAATCATTTCCGAAAAGCCGAATAGACAAAATGGTCAAAAAGACAAAGAAGAGTATCGTTTTACTCTGTGCGCTCATCATTCGTAGGTTTTGTGTTAGTGTAAACTTTGGCGGTTTTATCTAGGATTTTGTCTAGTATCTCCAAGCGAATGTTATAATTATTAGTCATTGCTTGAATGATTTCTCCTTTTGATGCATTCGGGTTATGGCGTAATTCTTTCTTTAAGTCCGTCATTACTATTTCTAACTGTTTTAGATCGTCAATCCAAGTAGAATCTTGGGTGCTGACCGCAACGGCGCGTTTTTTCGCTTCAATTTTTCGATTGTAATAGGCTTCCGCCTCTGCAAATTCCGGAGAGATTTCTTCGATAGTTTGTGACTGTTTTGCCGCAAAAGTTCCGGCCAAAAAGCCAAGACCAATAAGCAACAATACGCTGGCTGCAGCTAATAGTCTGCGACCTATCAGCCATTTTTTAGTCGCAGTGACAGGTGGTGTGCCGAGCTCTTGGTCAATTTTGCTCCACAAGTCAATCGGCGGGTTTTCTTCTTCAAACTCGCTCCGGTGTCGGTTGATATATTGCCTTAAACTATCCATTAGCCAAGCTTTTTTTTAATTTCATTTTCCCTCGGTGCAACTGTGACTTTGATGTCGAAACAGAAACCCCCAAAATATCCGCAATTTCTTGGTGATCATACCCTTCAAACAAGTAAAGTGAACAAATTACCCGATAGCCTTCCGGCAAAAATTGCATCGCTTCTTTGATTTTGTCCACTTTGAAAAACGAAGTATTCAATTCTAAATCGGT
>JALVCY010000575.1 GCA_027009605.1 Saprospiraceae bacterium | reverse complement strand
GGATGTTGAAGCTACAATTTTTGAAGCGTAGCTGGGCTACGTGAAAAAATTTTAGCAAAAACAGGCGCAAAAAGGGCATTTTTTGACCAAAATAGTGGGTAGCTAAACAGTTACCAATTTGTGTAACTATTAGCATGGGAGCCTAGGAGATAAAAGTTACCGGTTTTCAAAATACGATATTCCCTAAGAATCTTTCTAACCTCAACACAAATACATACATATCCTAACTCTACGTTTCGTGTCAAAGCCACAAAACTCACAGAAATATCAAATAAGCCCTAATAAAGATAGACCGTAAAGTTATAACATTTTTTCCATATTACAAAATCTAACTTTCCAAAAGTTTGAAACTTTTGGAAAGTTAGGTTTTGTAAATCAACAACCATTCGCCAAATCCCCCAAAAAAAGACAGAATACCGAATGAGGAATGACGAATATCGAATAACGAAGTAAAATCCCGGTAAAAAACCAAATCGTCTCAACCTGCGAAGCTCTCAACCACGAAGTCCGTATCCACGATAGTAATCGGGACAGTCTCCACCTAGTGAGCCGTAGGCGAACGTCTCAACTTTTCAACTAGCGTAGCGAATCAACCAACAACCCAAACATCAATGCGGCAATCTCCCCCGTAAAACCCCATAAATCAAGGTCCCGATCAAAGCCCCAACCAAGACCACAATAAAAATAGGATACCCGCCACCAATCAGCACATAAATAGGACCCGGACAAGCCCCTATCAAGGCCCAACCCAAGCCAAAAATAGAGCCGGCAAACAAATACCGAAAGTAATTCAAAGGTTTAGGTGTATAGGACACGGCATGGCCGGCGGCAGTTTTTATTCCCCGCTTCTTCATGTACCACATTGCGGGAATACTCGCCAGCACTGCGACACCAATAATCCCATACATATGAAAGCTCTCAAATCGAAACATCTCATGTATCCGAAACCAAGAGATTGCCTCCGATTTTGTCATCAAAATCCCAAAAAATACGCCCAAAAGACAAAAAATTAAATTACGCATATCCGTTTTGTTTAGCCAAAAATCCAAGGCATGAATAAATGTGTCATCACCAATCCACCTATAAAAAAACCAATCACAGCCAGCAAAGAAGGCAATTGAAGGTGAGAAAGGCCATTAATGGCGTGACCGGACGTACATCCTTCACCGTATCGAGCGCCGAAGCCAATACAGATTCCCCCGGCTAAAGCAAGCAAAATACCTTTTATGCTAGAAAAATTAAATAATTCGGTGGGTACAAATCCCGGATTCTGCTGAACATCATCCGGATACGACACCCCCCAATTTTGCAAATGATTGATGGTTCGTTCAGATATTTGGACAGGCGCATCACTCGACAAATAGTGCATCGCTACGTACCCACCAACCATCGCTCCTATGATAAAGCAAAATCGCCAGATCTCTTGAGTATAATCCTTATCAAACAATTGAATACGATTACCCGCTCCCGCCGCAGAGCAGATGGCATTATAAAATCCGGAAATCCCAAACCGTTCACCCAACAGGGTCATAATAATAGAGAGCAGGGCTATAACAAACCCCGAGACAGCCCAATGCCATGGCTGACTGATAAAGTCAATAATAGTCATAAGTCGTTCGATTTTAGGACTAAGGTAGATACTAATTTTCTAAATTCCAACTAAAACACCTATTTTTTATTATAAAACCAAAGATTATATGGAATTTATCCACCAAAGCAAACAAAAAAGCATTTTTCTCTACATCAAAAATACCACCCAATCAACAGCTAAATCAACAAGCAAAACACTTTTTCCTTAATCCGGCAAGCCTCTAGCAACCTATCAAACGGCAAGCTTTAGCAGTTGGTTCTACTAACGAAGCCTGCGAGCGAATCAACTTCTTCAACTTTCTCAACTAACAGAATATCGAATGCAGAATGCCAAATGCCGAATAATGAAGTAAAATCCCGGTAAAAACCCAAACCGTCTCAA
>JALVCY010000574.1 GCA_027009605.1 Saprospiraceae bacterium | reverse complement strand
GCATTCCCCGTAAAGCAGTGGAATATGCCCCGCAGCTTCGGCGTTTTTATCTCTTGCACCAATTCTATCAACAAATCCAACGACTTGCGGGCATGTATAATAATAGGTATGTCCAATTCTTCCGCCCATTTCGCTTGCGCTAAAAAAGCTTCTATTTGCTGCTCCTTAAAGGTCTTGTCCCAATACAAATCAATCCCTATCTCCCCTACCGCCACAAAGTCCCGCTCAAAAAGATGCTTTTTGACTATCGCCAACTCTTCTTGATAGTTTTCTTTCACACTGGTCGGATGCAAGCCCATCATCGGATAGCAAAATCCGGGGTAATCCTTTTCCATCTGCAACATCGGCGCTATCGTCCCACTGTCGATATTGGGCAAAAAGACTTTCGTAATGCCGGCTTCCTTGGCTCGCTGCACCATCTCCGCCCGATCACCGTCAAACTGCTCATCATATAAATGTGTATGTGTGTCTATCATGGTCTGTATAACGGTGTTCGCAATCGTACGGTTTAGTAGTCCTGCCGGTTTATTTTAGTTTTTTCTATCCTTATTTCATTTTTTTTGTGAATCTTTGCGGTGGTTTGGCGGGGATATTGGTTAGATGCAGGGGAAGTGGTTTTTGGTGGGTGGACGTTTGGGTCTTTTGGGTCTTTGGTCTTTGGGGCGCGCCTGTGGCGCTTTTGGTCTTTGGCTTCGGTAGTGGATTGTTCTTAACTTCGTTATTGGATATTCGGCATTCTGCATTCGATATTCTGTTTTAAGGGACTTGGTTGATGAAGTTAAAAGTTGATTCGCTCGCAAGCTTCGCTAGTTGAAAAAGTTAAGACGCTCGCAAAGGCTCGCTAAGTTGAGATGTCCACCTTTTGGCTTTCGCAGCAAGCTGCTTTTGGATTTGGGATTCACAAAATAAAGAAATTTGGCAAAGAAGAAGAAAAAATTTTATGTGGTATGGACGGGGGTAAAACCCGGGGTTTATGACAATTGGGAGGATTGTAAGGCCAATATCTTGGGTTTTGAAGGCGCACAATACAAATCGTTTCCGGATAAAAATTCTGCGGATGCCGCTTTTCGAGATAATCCTTGGCAACATATTGGCAAAAAAGCGAAAGATAAAACGAGCCAGCCACTTCCTAAAGGTATCATCAAAAATAGCCTTTCAGTCGATGCTTCTTCGCTTGGCAATCCGGGTATCATGGAGTATCGGGGCGTTCGGACAGGAAGTGGGGACGAAATCTTTAGAATGGGGCCTTATCGGGATGGGAATAATAATATCGGAGAGTTTTTAGCCATCGTGCATGGTTTGGCGCTCCTAAAAAAGCAGGGTTTGCACCAAATGCCAATTTATTCAGACTCCAAAACAGCCATGAGTTGGGTCAGAAATAAGAAAGTCAATTCCAACCTTGTCCGTACTCCCCGTAATGCCATCATCTTTGAATTGGTCGAACGTGCCCTATCTTGGCTCAACACAAATACTTACCGGAATCCAATCCTAAAATGGGATACCCCGGTCTGGGGCGAAATTCCGGCGGATTTTGGGCGAAAATGATGCGCATTGGCCTTGCCCCTTTATTTATGAGTTTACTCCAAAAAGATGGATGCAGTGGTTTGCTTCGTGCTTTAATTTCTGGCGGAGTGGGCTTTTGGGAGGGGGCTCAACTACATATCCATCAAAAAACCAACATTGGCTTTTTAGAGCAAAATCTTACAAAGTATGAAAAAACTCCATACATTAGCGTATGATAAACGTTTACTTGCGTTTGTAAACGGATAATTATCCGTTGTTAAACGTTTGTAAACGGATATATTGTTGATAATCAAAGTGTTACGGGTGCTTTTGCGGCTTCTTCTTTTTTTTGGGGAGTGGTGGTTATACCCAAGTCGTGTGCAAGGAAAAAAAGATAATGTAATGATAAAAATTTAAAGATAAATCCTATAAGTTTCCCTATAATCTGTATTTTTGTAAGAAAAGAAATT
>JALVCY010000573.1 GCA_027009605.1 Saprospiraceae bacterium | reverse complement strand
CTTGCGAAGGGAGATTTAGTGGGTTAAAACAAAAGCGAAAACAGAATAAAATTTTGTGGACTCAAGAACAAACCACTGCACTCGACTTTTCGGAGTGAACCCAACGATTGAACAATTGAACAGATAGGGGTAAAAGCATTTCGCGCTCTTAGTGTCAACTTAGTGTAAATCTAAGTGCTCTAAGTGGTAAGGCTATGCTAGACGTGCCTAACCACTAAGAACACAAGGGAGACACTAAGCTTACACTAAGAAACACAACCAAATCATGTTTTTGACCCCAAAATGTGTAAATTTTCGATTATAACCGAAAAATGTTCGGATAATTTTCGGTTTAAATCGAAAATTGTCTTGTTCTTTGTAAAAATGAATAATCAATGAATTACATAGCAATCATGGCCGGCGGAGTCGGCTCCAGATTTTGGCCGGCAAGCCGGGAAGACAAACCCAAGCAGTTTTTAGACATCACCGGTTCCGGGCAATCCCTCTTGCAGATGACCGTGGAGAGATTCAAGAAAATTGTGCCGGTAGAAAATATTTTTATTGTCACCAATAAAAAATACAAAGCTTTAGTTAAGGAACAGTTGCCGGAGCTTTCTGATAATCAAATCATTGGAGAACCTTCTCGTAATAATACGGCTCCATGTGTTGCTTTTACAGCGTTGAAGTTGGCCGGTTTAGACCCCAACGCCAATATGGTGGTGGCACCGTCCGACCATTTAATATTAAAAGAAGATGCCTTCTTAACGCAAATCCAAAAGGCCTTTGATTTTGCTTCAAAGAATGATGCATTATTGACCTTGGGTATAGAACCAACACGTCCGGATACCGGATATGGTTATATTCATTTTGATAAAAATAATATTAAAGGGGTACATTCTGTTAAAGCGTTTAAGGAAAAACCGGATTTGGCGAAAGCTCAAGAATATGTAAATAGTGGGGAGTACCTATGGAATGCAGGAATATTTATTTGGAATGTGAAAAGCATTTTAAAGGCTTTTGAGCAACATGCCGCAGAAGTCTATCAAATTCTAAGCAAAGATAAATCAGCCTATAATACGCCGGAAGAGCAAGCCTATATGGATCGAGTTTATCCCACAACTCCTAGTATCTCTGTGGATTATGCCATTATGGAGAATGCCAAAAATGTTTACACACTGCCTTCTGATATAGGATGGTCTGATTTGGGTACATGGGGCTCGCTTCATGCGGAGTCCAAAAAGGATGAAAATGAGAATGCCATCCTTGCGGACAAAATGGTACTGTCAGACTCGAAAAATAATATGATTCGTTTGCCGAAAGGAAAACTAGCAGTCATAAAAGGCTTGGAAGACTTTATTGTGATTGATGAAGGCGATGTCTTGTTGATTTATCCAAAATCTGATGAGCAGGAGATTAAGCAGGTGCGGAAAGGGATTGAAGGGGAGTTTGGGGATACATATTTGTAATCTTGTAAAGGTTTAATTCGTTTTGAGAGTTGCATTGGTCGCAAATACGACATGGAATATTTATAATTTTAGGCTCAACGTCATAGATATGCTGCTAAATGCAGGTCACGAAGTTGTGGTTATTGCACCCGTGGATCATTACATTTCTTATAAGGAGAAATTTAAGACGGTGACGCATATACCGCTACATACTTTGAAAAGAAAAAGTTTAAATCTATTTAATGATATTGCTTTTGCGTTAGAATTAAAAAGGGTGTATGCTCAGGTTCAGCCGGACATGATTTTGCATTATACGGTTAAGCCTAATATTTACGGTGGTTGGGCAGCAAAAAAAAATGGAATAAAATCTTTTGCTTTCGTGACGGGGTTAGGTTATGCCTTTTTGCACAATGGGATAGTAGAGAAAATTACGAAACGGCTTTATAGATGGAGCAATCAGTTTCACGAGAAAGTTATATTTGAAAACGTTGACGATCGTTTGTTTTTTACAGATTTAGGACTTATGGCAAAAGATCAAGGGGTCTCTATTAAGGGCTGTGGTGTAAATACCGGTTTTTTTAAACCCTTAAAGCGTGCTGGTGATTCAGAGAAATTTATTTTTACTTTCTTAGGGAGATTGATTTATGATAAAGGAATAAAAGAGTTTGTGGATGCGGCCAAAATAATAAAGAAAAAATATAAGCATACGGAATTTTGGATTATTGGTGATATTGATAAAGATAATCCGGCGGCTATAAAGGAAAAAGACTTGGTGGTATGGGTTAAGGAGCGTACAGTAAGATATTTAGGGCCTAAATTTAATGTAAAAAGAAGTATTGCTGATTCTGATTGTATTGTTCTGCCATCTTATCGGGAAGCTATAGCTCGGTCGATAACGGAGGGGATGTCCATGGGAAAACCGGTGATTGCAACGGATACAGCAGGGTGTCGAGAAGCAATAGATGAAAATAAAAATGGTTTTTTAGTTCCGGTTAAAGATGCTGTTGCTTTAAGTGCGGCAATGGAAAAGATGCTTTTGCTATCTGAAGAAGAACGTACGCAAATGGGAAATTATGGCCGCTTGAAAGCAATATCTGAGTTTGATGATAAAATAATTGCGAATAGTATAAAAGAAATTATTTTTGGAGTATAAGCGTATTGCAAGTAAGAAAATGATTCATATTGCTTATTACTTTCCACCAATAAAGTCTGTCGGTGTGAATAGAAGCAATCGGCTGGCCAATGAGCTGGCTTCTTTTTTTTATAGCTATACGGTGTTTACTACATCTAATCGGAATAGACTTCCATCTCAGACCTTGCCAATCGATGATTCTATTCGAGTGGTGGAAGTTCCTACTTTTGATTTTAGGACGGTACTCTCATTCTTTCGCAAGAAAGATCGAGTCCATTTTAATACCGATTTTAAAAAGAAATTTTTTCTGGTTTGGTGGGCTAAGCTAATTGCTTCTTTTCCTTTTAATATTTTGTTTGGGCAAGGTGGTTTGATTTATATTTTTACGGCCTTTGTTAAAATCAGTAGAGATGTAAAGAAAGAGTCAGATAATTTTGTTATTTTATCTGTATTTCATCCCTACGCTGACCACATTGTTGCATATCTTGTAAAAAGACGTTTCCCTAAAGTTTTATGGATCGCAGATTTTAAGGATTTACATATTGATCCTGTGTACCGTAACTATTTGTGGAAGCCAATACAGATTTGGTTTAATAAAAAGATATTAAAGAAGGCTAATTTTTTAACTACGGTCTCTGAAGGGCTTGCGCAAAATTTGAAACAGTTTCATGAAGATATTTTTATCTTGCCAAATGGGACTAACCAGCTTGAAGTTCAACGCAAGCTAAGGGATGATAAATTTGTGATTTCATATACGGGCTCTATGTATCAAGGGAAGGCGCAGTTGTTTTTTGAAGCATTAAAGGCGTTGATAGAAGACGGTGAAATTTCGCAAGATGACATAAAACTTCAACAGGCAGGAAGAGATGGTGATGTCTGGCAGGCTTGGGTCTCTAAATACGGCTTAACTGATGTGTTTCTTTCTAAAGGCGTGGTCTCTATGAGTAGTGCGCAAAAGATGCAGGCAGAGAGTCATGTTAACTTGTTGTTTTCTACATCTCATGATGGCTATAAGGGAATTATGACATCTAAGATTTACGAATATTTAGCTGCTTCAAATCCGATATTTGTTGTTATTGATGGCCCCAAAGACGAATATTTTGAAAGGGCATTGTCGGGAATTGATGATATTTTTATTGGGTATGATGCGGAGTCAATAGGTCGCGCGAAATCATTTTTACTAAATCTTTATTTAGCATGGAAGGATGGCAAGTATCCGCAGATTAGTCGCAGTAGTTGGGACAAAAGATATTATTGGCCTAAAATGATAAGGCGCTTTCTTGAAAAATTAGAGTTAGAGCTTAATTGAGTATATGCTTGATGATAATTTGGTATAACTTCTTGAGTTTGGGAAGTTCTTTTCCCATCTGATCAAATATACTATTATGAAATAAAAAAGTAACCTTCGTTAAATATTGATTCTTTTCAAGGAAGGACGCTAAGTGTGCTTTTATCTTTTCAAAATCATAATCATCCTGTTCTATCAGGCTCCATTCCATGATAACCAAAGGTACTTCCGTAAAATTATAGGCTTCTTCTTTCTCAAAATTATAGAGCCGAAAACCAAATCCCGTCCCACACCGAAACCCAATCATATCCCGGTAGCCAAGTGTGGAGTCTTCCACAATACCTTGATTATCAATGATTTTTGCTGTTTCAGGAAACTGAAAACGCAAATAATGTTGGCGTGCTAACGTCACCTTTTCTTCAAGTACTTTTTCTAGTACTTCTTTTTCCTTTTTGTATAATGCTTCGTTTGCATAAGCTTCGTAGCTTGGATGTAAACCAATTTTATAGCCGGATTCTCTGGCTTGTTTAATGATTCTTCGGGCAATCGGAGAATCGATTTGATAGAAATTATCAAATTTCGTAATTCCACCTGCCATGAAGTAAACCACTTTTTCTATTTTTTCTCTTCTAAACAACCAATCAAAAGTATCATAAGGGTCTTTGGTTGTCCCCCTTTTTATGCCGAAGTAAGTCTTGAATAATTCCCTTTGCGCAGAAAGCCCTTTCTTCTCGACGAGCAATAACCGGCCGGATGCTTTGATTAACTTGTATAAGCTAGGTAGTTTGATAGGATTGTCCACATCGTGGGTGAGTCGGTAGGAAGTTTTGGGTTTTGAGCACTCTAGGCCGATGGCTTGTAGAAAGGCAAAAACCAAGTGGTCAACTACCGGGATTTCTGCTAAGTTATTTCTAGGGATGAAGTGATTTTCTATATAGCCCAATCCCCAATTTTCTTTCATATCCGGTTGGATAATATGCTCTTCATATCGGCTGATATGAAAGAAGATGGTTTCTATGATATCAAAGGAGAATTGATTTTGTATTAAAAATTCTTGATTTTCCTTTTTTTTGTTTTCTACGGAGTACAGCGTTAGGCCTTGAAAGGCGTAAGTGTTGGTGATGAATTGATTGGGATGTAGTGGGTGTTCGCTGAAAAGTAATTTTTGGGCGGGGATGCTAAAATCAGCTTGGTTTTTAGAGCCATAAGAAATGGCCTGCGCTAAGTTCGTATTGCTAAATGAGAACGATATTTTCCCGGCGCAAGTGGGGTGGCCGGCAATAAAATCAAATACGTATTGAATACGCCGGATAAAAGTACGATCTTCGATATGTACGAAAAATTCCATCAAGATTTTAGTATTTTAAGGACATCAACGAGTTTGTTTTTGCCCTTGTAGGTGTGGTGATAAGGGATGGGCTGCGCCCCAAATCCACTAAAGAAATGAGCAATACTTTTGAGCATACTTCCTTCAAAATCAAGGACTTGTACCTTGTTGGAGAAGTGTTGGATGGCGTGCCACATCGTCCAACTCATCGCTTCCCTGTGTCCAAGGTGACCACCTAAGAGATAGTAGGCTGTATGGTTGTCCCATACATAATAGCCGGCGGCAACCATCTTGCCGGAGTGGTCATAAGTAGAGAAAATAATTCTTCGATTTTGAAGGCTCAGTTGATGGTCAAGCTTTTTGAAGAACTCAAAAGTAAAGGGCGTGTCCATGTCTTGCCGGGAAAAAGTGGCTAGAATCAAATCGTAAAAAGATTGAATATCTTTGGTCTCAACGCATTTAAGTTGTTCTTGGGCTTTGGCGATATTTCTTTTCAGGTTTTTGCGAAAGTTGGAAAAAACTAAATCAGTATTTTTAATATTAAGGCGGTAGGTGTACATAGTGGTTTGGCGAAAGCCCGCCCAATGAAAGGGAAGCCAATTTTGAAAATCAGGATGATGGATGATTTGTGTGTAGGATGTTTGGGGAAGTTGTTCTATCAAAAGTGAAGTGAGCTTCTGCTCTAAATCCATTTTCTTTTTTGGCGAAAGCCCGGCCGGATAGATGATTTGGACACCCAAATAAGGGGTTAGTTTGGGCATGCGAATGACCTTAAAACCTTTAACCTTGGCGAGATAAAAAGGAAGGTAGCCTAAGAGTTCTCCCTTTTTTTCTATCAAGCAAACATCCCACGACCCATCCGCACACACCGCATCCAACCACCACGGCTCGGAAAAAATAGGAATGTCATCCCTAGTCGCACAAAATGCTTTATATTTGTCTTTATTCGTGTTCACTAAATCAACTTTCTATGTGCGGAATCACCGCCGTGGTATCCATGGATGGGCAAAATATCCCCCATGAACTCATGAAAAAAATGACCGATGCCATCGACCATCGCGGCCCTGATGCGGAAGGCTATTACGATGGTCAGGGATTTAGCTTTGGGCATAAACGGCTGTCTATCATCGACTTATCTCCAAAGGGGTACCAACCGATGTTGTACAAAGGTAACAGAATTATTTATAATGGGGAAGTGTATAATTTTCAGGAGATTCGGGCTGAATTAGTCGATAAAGGTTATTGCTTTGAATCGGATACCGATACCGAAGTGGTGCTGGCGGCGTATGATTTTTGGGGGCAGGAATGTGTGCGGCGTTTTAATGGCATGTGGGCATTTGTGATTTATGATGTCAAAAAAAATATTCTTTTTGCATCGAGAGATCGCTTTGGGATTAAGCCTTTTTATTGGAGCGTGTCCGGGCGATATTTGGCCATGGTTTCGGAAATCAAGCAGTTGACTTTTTTGCCGGATTGGAAGGCCAAACTGAATAAAAAACGGGCTTTTGATTTTTTGTCTCTGGGTTATCATATTCACACCAATGAAACACTGTTTGAAGGCGTTTTTGCTTTGCCGCCGGGCCGGAATATGGTTTTTGACCTTGCGAAAAAAAAATACACTTTCCAAGCTTACTATGACCTTTCGGAAATTAAGGAAGACAAGGATATGACTTTTGCGCAAGCGAAAAAACAATTTGCAAGTATCTTGGAAGATGCAATTAGAATAAGGATGATTGCTGATGTAAAAATAGGGTCGGCGCTTTCCGGTGGGTTGGATAGTTCTTCTATTGTTTGTAAAATGGCAAACCGGTCTGATGATGTGGAGACTGTGTCCGCTTGTTTCTCGACAGAAGGTTACGACGAGCGTCAATGGATGGATGCGGTGGTAAACAAAACAGGCGTAACATCGCACCGGACATTTCCGAACTTGGATGATTTTGTCAACGAGTTAGACCGGATGACATGGTATCACGATGAGCCGGTTGTTTGGCCGGCATTATTTACTCAGTACGAAGTTTTTAGGAAGGCGAAAGAACAAGAAATTTTGGTGATGTTGGATGGTCAAGGTGCGGATGAAGTGTTGGCCGGCTATCCGAAATTCTATAAACCTTACTTTAAAAATCTTCTGAAAGAATCTCCAATTAGAGCGGGCAAAGAACTGATTTCTTTTTTTAGATTGCATAGTATTGGCCCGAAGCAAGCTTTTCAAAAAGCATCGGCTTTCGCCAAAAAAGGAAAGGAGACGGTGACTTGGATTGATCCCGATTTTGCGCAAGCGACCTATCTGCGAAAACCGGAATCCACCATTCGGGAAGTCTCTTTGAATTTAATTTCGGAAGTAGGCTTGCCCGCATTGTTGCATTATGAAGACCGGAATTCCATGGCTTTTTCGGTAGAGTCAAGATTACCTTTTTTGGATTATCGCTTGGTAGAATTATTAATTCAAATGCCCGATAAATTTAAAATAAAAGATGCCAAACGAAAGTACATCTTGCGAGAATCTCTGAAAGATATTTTGCCTGAAGAAGTGTATCGAAGGTATGATAAAATGAGCTATGAGACTCCTTTTGGAGAGTGGATGGATGCAAATCAAAAGTTCGTGCAAGATGAGTTGAAAGATGCAATAAGTAACTTGAAAGGTATTGTAAACCAGGAAGTTATGGGCTTGGAAGATCCTTTGGTTGTTTGGCGAGTGATTGCTTTTAATCGGTGGGTAAAGCGGTTTGGGGTGGAGTATAATTGATGGAGTTTTTCAATGCCATAAAGGGTGAA
>JALVCY010000572.1 GCA_027009605.1 Saprospiraceae bacterium | reverse complement strand
GCTTTTGTTTGCATCAAAGTGGATCGTGAAGAGCGCCCTGATTTGGATGCCATTTATATGGAAGCTTGCCAAATTATTGCCGGAACGGCGGGGTGGCCGCTGAATGTTTTTTTGACGCCGGACTTAAAGCCTTTCCATGCCGGTACTTATTTTCCGCCTGAACCTAGGAGCGGGCTGCCTTCTTGGATGGAAACTCTCCAATTTGTTGCCTATAATTTTTATGAAAATCGAACGGCAGTGGATGCCCAAGCAGAGAAAATTTACCGAAGACTCCAAGGAGAAGAAGAACAGTTTTTGGGCCTCCAACCTGCTTCCGCAAAAAAGATAGTGGATAAGGAATTTTTTCTGGCTGCCTTCCGGAAAATATCCAAAAGTTTTGATAAGCTGCATGGGGGTTTTGGGGAAGTACCCAAATTTCCCCAATGGATGGCGTTGACTTTTCTGCAAAAAATGGACTACTACTTTCCTGAAACGGGCGCTCGGCGTCATTTGGATTTTAGCTTGCGCAAAATGTTGAATGGCGGGATTTATGACCAAATTGGGGGCGGAATTGCCCGTTATGCTACAGATAAGAATTGGTTGATTCCCCATTTTGAAAAGATGCTCTATGATAATGCTTTGCTAGGGATGGTGCTTGCGCAAAATTATAAGCAATCTCGGTCTCCTTTTATTTTGCGGAAGCTACACCGGACTTTGGACTTTGTCGTCCGGGAAATGACGGATCCGAAGGGTGGGTTTTATGCCGCCTTAGATGCCGATTCGGATGGAGATGAAGGCAAATACTATACTTGGACCTCCAAAGAAATCGAAGAAGCACTAGGTGCCAATGCGCAAGCCCTAATCAAGTATTGGGGCGTTTCCCGGAAGGGCAATTGGGAAGGCAAAAATATATTGTGGTGTCCGGACGGGGAATCCCAGGACCCTTATTTTTTCCGGGAAGTGGATGAAGCAGCCGCCAAATTATTGGCTCTGAGAAATCAAAGGATTCGACCACATCTGGATAAGAAAGTACTCCTGAATTGGAATGCGCTCATCTGCAAGGCCTTTGTCTTAGCTTTTCAAGCTACCGGCGAGTCAAAGTATCAATCCATCGCCCTAAAAAATATAGATTTTCTGACCCGGGAAATGATGAATGATGAGCACCATCTATTCCATGTTTGGACGAATGGAAAGGCTTCAATCAACGGATTATCAACGGATTATGCCTTGTTGATTGATGCTTTATTGAGTGTTTATGAATTGGATTTTGATCATCGTTTTTTGGCGCAAGCAGAGCAACTAACTGAAGTCCTGATTCAAGATTTTTGGGATGAGAAATCCGGTTTGTTCTTTGCGACAGCGGACAATCAAAACGATGTGGTGCTGCGCAAAAAAGATATTTATGACAGTGAAATCCCGAGTACCAATGCCGCCATGGTTTATAATCTCCGGCGTTTAGGACTTTTGCTTGACAAACCGGAATACATCCAAACATCCGAGCGCATGCTCCTAGTCACTAAATCTACTTTGGTAAAACACCCTTTAGCTTTTGTCGCTTGGTTAAATAGTGCTTTCGGGCAGTATCCGGGTCTTCAAGAAATCGCCATCATTGGAGAAAATGCCTTGGAAAAAGCGGCTGAATTGGTGGCTCACTATATTCCGGATCGAATCATCGCAGCGAGTGCACAAGCGACTGATTCCAGCCCTTTGCTCAGGGGTAAAAATGCTGAAAAAGATGCCTTGATTTATGTTTGTAAGAATTATGCTTGTCAACGGCCTGTTCGGGATATTTCGGAGATTGTGGATGGGAAGGGTTGAGGAAGTTGAGACGTTCGCCTTCGGCTCTCTGGGTTGAGACTGTCCCGATTACTATCGTGGATACGGACTTCGTGAGTTGAGCGCTTCGCAGGTTGAGACGATATGGTTTTTTGTGGGGTCTTTACTTCATTATTCGATTTTTGGGATTCTGTTTGTTTTTTTAGTTGAAGAAGTTGATTCG
>JALVCY010000571.1 GCA_027009605.1 Saprospiraceae bacterium | reverse complement strand
TCGCCCAAAATATTCGCCCAAAATGTTCGCCCAAAATGTTCGCCCAAAATATTCGTCCAAAATGTTCGCCCAAAATATTCGCCCAAAATATTCGCCCAAATATTCACCCCAAATATTCACCCAACCCAAAAAAATGAAATCCCCCCCAAGAAAAAACAAACAATAAAATGAAAAGATTAAAAAAAATATTCCAACAAAAGACCCGAAATATATTAAACGTATATTTCACCGCCGGCTATCCAAAGTTAGGAGATTTGGTCGAGATAGGATTGGAATTAGAAAAAAACGGAGTGGATATATTAGAAATAGGCATTCCCTATTCCGACCCGTTAGCGGATGGGCCAACCATCCAAGCCAGTGGGCAGCAAGCTTTGAAAAATGGAATGAATGTTCGATTATTATTCGAGCAAGTAGCCGATTTGCGCAAGCAATCTGATATTCCAATTATCTTGATGGGCAACTTCAATCAAGTGATGCAATACGGTGAGAATCAATTCTTTAGGAAGTGTGCGGAAGTGGGAGTGGATGGGGTAATTTTACCGGATATGCCGGCGTATGTCTATGAAGAACAGTTCAAGGAATTGTTTGAAGAAATAGATTTAGGGATTACTTTTTTGGTGGCACCACAGACCGAGCCGGAGCGCTTGCGCAAAATGGATGAATTGACTCGGGGCTTTGTTTATGTCGTCTCCGGTGCCGCGATTACGGGTGGGACCGGCGGGGTCTCCGAAGACCAAAAAGCCTATTTTCAAAGAATTACTTCTTACGATTGGCATCATCCAACGCTCATTGGATTTGGCATCAAGGATCACGCATCTTTTGCGAAAGCCTGCGAATATGCTAATGGTGCCATCATCGGAAGTGCCTTTATTCGAGCCTTGAAGGATAGCAAAGACTTGGCTCAAACCATTCAAAATTTTGTGACCAGCATAAAACAAGGAAAATGATATTACAATTAAATAAAGATATTTCGGCGCAAGCGGAGCAGCAAATATTCCAAGTATTGGAAACTAAAAAGTACAAACCGATGAAGGTAGTGACCCAAGACGGTGCTTACATCATTGCCGTAGGAAAGGCCGAAATAGACATTCGGAAAGTCGGCGGGCTCGAAGGCGTGCATGATATTTACCGAGTCAGTGATGCGTATAAGTTGGTCTCCAAAAAATGGAAAATTAATGATACTAAGATTGACCTAGGAGATGGCGTAACGATTGGTGCAGGCGATTTTGGCATTATGGCCGGGCCTTGTTCCATTGAATCAGAAGAGCAGATAGAATCTTCCATTCAGCACTTAGTTGAAAATAATATTAAAATTATGCGGGGCGGTGTGTATAAGCCTAGGAGCTCACCCTATTCTTTTCGGGGGTTGGGGATCGAAGGCTTAAAAACCTGGTATCGTTTGGCGCAAGCCAATGGCATCAAAATTATTACGGAAGTGATGATGGCAGAGCAAATAGATGAGATGCTGCCGTATGTAGATATTTTTCAAGTAGGAGCGCGTAACTCTCAGAATTTCAACTTGTTAGATGCCTTAGGAAAGGTAGATAAGCCGGTCATGCTCAAGCGTGGAATCTCCGGTACCATGGACGAATTGTTGCAATCTGCCGAGTATATTTTCTCCAATGGGAATGAGCGCATCTTACTTTGCGAACGGGGCATTCGCTCCTACGAAAATGCGTACAGAAATACATTTGACATCAATGCAATAGCGATGTTGAAGGAAAAAACGCATCTGCCGGTGATTGCCGACCCTTCCCATGGGATAGGTGTGCGGCAATTTGTTGAGCCGGTAGCTTTGGCGGCGACCATGGCCGGTGCAGATGGTGTCATTGTGGAAGTTCATTCCACCCCGGAAAAGGCTTTTTCGGATGGGCAGCAGACATTGGATTATCAGCAAGCGGCTAATTTGTTTGAGAAATTGAAGAAGACTCGGGATTTGTGTGTACAGATTCGATAGATTCATGCGTCAGTTTGGTGAAGTGAGATAAGAATGATACCTTTGTCAAATCATTCTCGATTCAAGTATATTCAATCTATGAAATCACTTTCCACTTTGAAAGACCATTTGTATAAGTATTATCTGCTCTATCTGTTGTTGATATTTTTCTTTCCGATGCGTAATCGAGTAAAGGGCAGCCTGCGAGGGGTTATTTGGTCCGATTGTGAAGGGTATTATATGTATCTCCCGGCTGTTTTTATCCAAAAGGATGTGCATCAGATGCAGCATGGAAGCATAGTAGATACCCAAAATGACAAAGGGGAGTTTGTAGATAAATTTACCTGTGGAGTCGCCATGTTGCAGATGCCGTTTTTTCTTGTAGCCAAAGCTATTGCAGATTATCGAGGGTATGATCCTATGGATTTTTTTAGTGATCATTATGCAATGAGTATTGCTATCGGGGGGTACTTAATAGGTTTTTTGGGATTGTTATTTCTGAAGCGAGGGCTTCGGTTGCATTATTCGAGATGGGTGGTTTTCTTAACGATAATTGGTGTTTTCTTTGGGACAAATTTGTTCCATTATGCTACCAAAGAAATGGGAATGTCTCATGTATATTCCTTTATGTTGTTTGCATTTTTAGTTTGGCGAGTACCTTTGTTCTATCGGAACCCAAATGGCGTTATGGCTTTTGTTTTAGGTTTAGTTGCCGGTTGGATTGTTCTGATTCGACCAACCAATATATTGGTTTTGCTTTTTATCGTATTATATGGGATTGAAGATCTTAAAGGTCTGAGAGACAGGGTGTTATGGTGGTTGCAGCATGCTAAATACATTGGATATGCTTTTGTAGGTGCGCTGTTAATTATGATGCCCCAGTTTCTGTATTGGCATGAGATGACAGGACATTTTATTTTTTATTCCTATCAGGGAGAAGGTTTTCCTTATTGGAACAACCCCAAGATTTTAGCCGTTTTGTTTGATACTCAAAATGGGCTTTTGATGTATTCGCCCTTAGTTATATTTATGCTTTTGGGAATTGTTTTGGGATGGAAGAAGCCGGAGAGCCAAGCAAAAGTTGTCGCATTAATTTTTGTTTTAGCGACATACATTTTTTCTAGTTGGTGGGCTTGGTGGTTTGGTGGTGCATTTGGGCATCGATCCTATGTTGAGTTATATGCTTTTATGAGTTTGCCGCTTGCTTACTTTTTGAGTGTTGTAATTAATTCAAAATCTAAATTCCAAAAATTTGCATTATATTTTGTGTTTGTATTTTTTACGTATTACAGTGTTGGGCTTTCTTATTTATACCGCGCTCCTTGGGATGGCCCCGATTGGCGATGGAATTTGGATAAGATGATGGAGATTTGGTCACAATTGTTTGTTTTTTAGTTTGCTTTCGCAAATTGTTGATTATCATGTAGTTACGAGATTGCGATGTGGGTCTCGGTCAATTTATATTGCAGTCGTGCCACCTATAGATACACAGAAAACACTGAGTTTACACTAAGACGTCTTAGTGCAAAACTTAGAGCTCTAAGCGGTAATGCTCTAAATCCTGCACCATGAAAAGACCCATATTGACCAATTACACTCACCGGATATTCTTTTTACGGAAGTATTAAAAAATATTTTTTGGTGGAATCCGCTGACCTATTTGTATTGTATGATTGTCTCGAAGGCGGTGGCTGCGGTACAGGTTGGGGATGTTTTGTCTGATTGGGTTGTTGCTTGATGTTAATATTTTCCACTATTTTCTACAAATTGGAAAATGTGTCTTTGGTAAACTGTTGATAATCAAGACAATATGCTTGTTTTGTAAAAAAAATGTATAATAAACCTTCTACAAAGTCAAAAAAATGTATTTTTTTCTAAAAAACAGATTCTTTATTTTTGCATTATTCGTTTTGGATTGATGAATTCATTACGAAACCTATTACTCCAAAGTCATGGTTATTTGCTTTTTCAAATTGAAAATTGAATCCATTTTGAAAGGCCACTACTGCTAAGGATTAAAGATAGGTACAACATTTTATGCTGTTTACCTTATCCGGATAATTAACTATCAGGACAATCCTAGGAAGCCTGACCGAGTCCACAGCTTTGAGAAAGAAGCGAGTCCTATGGAATGTCATATTTTTTTGATATTGAGATAAATACTATTTTGGAGTATGGGTGGTATAATTACCTGTTTTTTTTATTACTAAAAAATAAGAATAATGAAAAATCTAAAATCCATCATTTTGCTTCTTGTATTCAGTATTTTTGCGCAAGCAGGAAAAAGTCAATCATGTCTTCCCGATGGGATTACATTTACTAGACAGGGTCAGATTGACAGCTTTTCTATTAATTATCCGGGGTGTACCACAATTGAAGGAAATGTCAAGATTTCGGGATGGAATTCTATTGCAGACTTAGGTGGGCTGTCTAGTATAGAGCAAATTGAAGGTGAGCTCGTTATTTATGGGAATCCAAATTTATCTAGTTTGAATGGGCTTGCTAGTTTAACATCCATTGGGTTGGGGCTGGAAATTGACTATAATCATAATCTGGTGGATATTTCTAGCTTATCAAATTTGGTGTCCATTGGCGAAGCGCAGGATTTAATTATTTCTCGAAATGAATCACTTCCAAATATTAATGGGTTGTCCGGATTGACAGCTATTGGTGGAAAGTTAAAGATACAAAAAAATGGCTCATTAGTGGATTTGTCAGGATTGCCAAATGTTACTTATATTGGAGTTGTAGAGGTCACTGAGAATCAGGCATTAGCTAATCTGGATAATTTTCTTCCAAAGGTTAAGGCTATTTGGGGAAGTTTAACCATTAGCAATAATAAATCTTTGAGTAATACAGATGGCTTGTCGCATTTAGAAACGATTAATATAAATTGTACTATTGGGTCGAATGATTCGTTGGTTAGTTTGGACTTGTCTGGAGTAAAATCTATTGGTGGAGTCCTAGGAATCGGAATTGTTAAAGGATTTACTAATTATTCCGTTGGAGGAAATCCAATGTTAGCTGATATAGATTTATCCAGCCTGACAAATGTTGATAGTAGTTTAATTGTAGTAGAAAACCACTCTTTGACAAATCTTGATGGGTTTTCAAGTTTAGTTAATATTAAGGGGGATCTAAGGATTGGAGTGTATCGTTATGGGAGCGAAGGGAATCATCAATTACAGAATCTGGATGGGCTAAGTAGTTTGACTGAAGTTGGCGGAAGCTTGTATATTGTTGGAAATAAGCTTTTAAGTGATATTGATGGTTTAAGTAATTTGACCAAAGTAGGAGAGGATATATCTATCAATCGGAATAATTCATTAAAGAATCTGGATGGTTTGATTGGGATTACAGAAGTGCCAGAAAACCTAATCATTGCGAATGGTAGTCTTGAGAATATTGATGGCTTAGGGAATTTGTCTAAAGTGGGAGAACAATTGAATCTCGGTGTCAATTGGTATGGAAATGGTTTGAGTAATAATAAATTGAGTAATTTAAATGGCTTGTTGAATTTGGACTCTGTTGGACGTTTGTTACTTATATCGAATCCATTATTAGAGAATCTTGACGGCTTAATTAATTTAAAATCAATCTCATCAGCTTTAATTGTTAACGGTAATGAATCATTGCTAAATATTGATGGCTTGTCAAATGTGAAAGGGGAGTCAATAGCGATTAGTATAATTTCTAATCCTAAATTAACTAAGCTGGATGGTCTCGCCGGTGTGGGGCCTAATGTGTCTAGTCTAACTATTTTTAATAATTCACAATTGTTTGATCTTCAGGCACTCTCGAATATAACGGCTGTTAATTATCTAGAAATAGAATCTAACAGTGCCTTGCAGAATTTGGATGGTTTATCGAATATTATGAAAACAAGCACACTGCTTATTAAAAATAACCCAAAGCTTCAGGATTTGTCCGGCCTTGATAGTTTAAAATCAGCTGATTATTTCAGAATTTATCACAATAACAACCTTACAAGTTTAGCGGGTATTTTAGGGCCATTGGAAATCGGTTCGTTACAAATAGAAGGAAACTCAAACCTTCCTAACTTAATAGGACTAGAAGTAGTCTCATCTGTGAATGATGTACGAATTGAGTCTAATTCAGCGCTTATTAATCTCGAAGGGCTATCTACTGTGAAATCGATTCGTAATTTGTTTATTCGGGGTAATAAAAAACTAGAAAATTTAGAAGGCTTGTCTAATTTGGCTTCCTTAATTTGGCTAAAGGTAGATGACAATCAGCATTTGAAAAGTCTAGCAGGTCTTTCTACTATAAAGAACTTCTCCGGACAATTATTTCTAATGGATAATCCTATTTTGGAAGACATTAGTGATTTAGAAAAAATTGATACTTTTGTCATTTCTACGGATTATTTGTATATGATAGGAGTGTGGATTGCTAATAATCCGATGTTGTCCAGATGTGATATTTCTTCAATTTGTTTTGCCTTAGCTAACCCTGATATCAAGTCCATTATTTCTGACAATAAACATGGATGTTCTTCTGTAGAAGAAGTTCAGCTAAGTTGCGATGCTCTTAGTGTTCGGGGGCGTATCTATTATGATATGAATCAAAATAAACAGCAAGATGCCGGTGAGTTTGGTGTTCAAGATCTCGCAGTATCAGTAGTTCCTTTGGGTTTTAATTTACTAGCTAATGCTTCGGGTCAGTATTACATGGCAGGTGATTCGGGTTCAATTTATACAATAAGTTTGGTGCCTAATGCAGATTGGTTTTTGACGACTGATTCTGCTTCTTATACGATTGAATTGGAGCCTTGGGATTCATTGAATCAACACAGAGATTTTGGTGTTTTTCCTAATTTTTCCCAACATGATGTACGCCTAAGCCTGTCATCTCTTCAAACACGATGTAATACAAATGTTAGCTTTTTTATTCGTTATCAAAATCAAGGAACTTTTGTCGAGTCCGGAAATATTATATTGAATTATGACCCGAGTTCAGTATATTTGTCAGCAGAGCCTTTACCGACGAATATTGATACCGTTAACCATACACTTACTTGGGAGCTTGATTCGTTGTTTCCATTTGAAAATAGAGAAATAGAACTAGTGTTTCAAATGCCTGATGAATCTGATACCGGCGAAAGGCTAAGTTTTAACGCAGAGATTTATAATGTAAACCAAGAAGTGCTAGCCGGATTTGGGTATCGTCCTTTGGTTCGTTGTTCCTACGATCCTAATGATAAGCAGGTTATGCCTCCAGGAGTGCGAGATGAGAATTATACACATCCCAATCAAAAGCTAACTTATACGATTCGTTTTCAGAATACAGGGAATGCGGAAGCTATAGATGTTACGATTCGAGATACATTGGATGTCGATTTGGATATTAGCACTTTAAGAATAATAAATAGCTCTTTTCCTGTACAAGCTTCAGTAAAAGGTCAAGCCGTAGAATTCTTCTTTAAAAATATCTGGTTGCCGGACAGCACCACCAATAGCCTCGAAAGTCATGGTTTTGTTACTTACGAAATTAAACCAATAGAGGGACTAGCCGATTTTGCAGAAATTAACAATACGGCCTACATTGTCTTTGATTTAAACCCTGCAATTGTAACGAATACAACAATTAATACGATGGTGTACAAAATTCCGGTAGAAGTCCAAGAAATGCAAAACACACAGATAACCATTCTACCAAATCCGGCCAACAGCGTTATCCATATATTGGCAAATGATAATGAGTTGATTCATAAGGTGTTTATTTACAACTCATTAGGTCAACTTGTGCTTACGCAAAAAGATAGAAATGTTGATATTGCTAATTTGTCGCAAGGTGTTTATTTGGTAAAGGTTGAAGTTGGTGGTGGGGTTGCTTTGAGTCGGTTGGTTGTGGACTAGGCATTTACGTCCTAGGCATGTTGGTCTCTCGGTATCTCGCAGGTAAAGCCATGCGAAAGTAGCGTTGGCATATTAAGGAAATTAGATTTTGAGTACAATAAAGCCCGATAATCTTAGGATTGTCGGGCTTTT
>JALVCY010000570.1 GCA_027009605.1 Saprospiraceae bacterium | reverse complement strand
TCATTGTTCATCGTTGGGTGAATTTGAGCAGGGACGCCCATTGATAGAGAAGGTGCGTGCGCTATATCCAACTAAAAAGCTGTTATTGACTTTTTTTTCCCCTTCGGGATATACTTTGCGGAAGGACTATCCTTTGGTGGATTACGTCTGCTATTTGCCCCAAGATACGCCCCAAGCGGTAGAGGCATTTTTAGCGGAAGTGCAGCCTGAAATGGTGATTTTTGTCAAATATGATTACTGGTATATTTTGCTGCAAGCGCTACTTCGGCGACAAATACCCGTCTATTTTGTTTCTGCGGTGATTAAAAAAGGGCATTATCTGACCCGTTGGTATGCTGCATCCTTTCGGAAAATACTGCGGCAAGTGACTCACTTTTATGTGCAGGATAAGTTTTCTAAGGCTCAATTTGAGCAGATGGGGATTACGCAAGTGACGGTGGCCGGGGATACGCGTGTGGATCGAGTGGTGACGCTTGCGCAAAATGCCAAAAAATATCCGGCTATCCAAGATTGGGTGGGGCAACAGCCTGTTTTTATTTGCGGAAGCACTTGGCCGGCAGATGAGGCCATTATCGTACCTTTTTTCGAGACCATCATCCGTAGCGGTTGGAAAATAATAATCGCTCCCCACGAAGTCAATCCCAAAAATATCAGACGTCTGGCAAAAAAACTACCCAAAAATCAAGCTTTTTTCTCAGCATTAAACTTGGATGAACCATCAGATAGCCGGTTGCAGGGCGTAGATGTATTGATAGTGGATACGGTGGGTCATTTGAATGCCTTGTACCAATTTGGCCAAATAGCTTATGTCGGCGGCGGGTTTGAGACATCCGGCTTGCACAATACTTTGGAGCCGGCGGCCTTTGGACTGCCCTTGATTTACGGGCCTAATTTTAGTAAGTTTATGGAGGCCGTCGCTTTCGCAAAAAATGGAGGCGGTTTTGTCGTAGGGGCTTGGAATAAGAAAAGCATAACTCCTGTAGAGACTTGCCGGGAAGAATTTGAAGCGGCTTGGGAAAACTTGCAAAATCCCCCATTACGGGGCAAAGCGAGTCAGGCGGTACGCTCATATATAGCTGAAAACCGGGGGGCTACCGAGCAGATTGTTTCGGAGTTGATGCCGGTGTCAACAAAAAAAAGATGAAAAAAAATGATATATTGACCAACGAAATGGAAACATCATTCGTTTAGTTGGCAAGAGCTGATGTATCATCTAACTGTTTTTGCTTCATTACTAAGGTCATTTCATCCAAGAAATAGAAACCCTAGCGAAAATATTTATCCACACTAAAGTATAAGTTTAAATTCCTTTATATATTTGCCATTGATGAATGACAAAAGGAAATTAGTAGCTCAATTTGGGCAAAAAACGATATTAGTAGTCGGGGATGTGATGGTTGATTCGTACTTGATAGGTCGAGTCCATCGAATTTCTCCGGAAGCGCCGGTGCCGGTGGTTTTGCTTGAAGAGCAGCAGAATCGCTTAGGAGGAGCGGCCAATGTCGCCTTAAATGTGGCTTCTTTAGGGGGAGAAGCTATCTTGTGCTCCGTGCTCGGCAAAGATGAGAGCGGTGTGTTGTTTAAGCAACTGATGGCTCAAGAAAAATTGGATACATCCGGGTTAATTATTTCAGCAGAACGAAAAACGACAACAAAATCAAGAGTATTTTCATCCGGGCAACAATTATTGCGATTGGATGAAGAAGACAATCATTATTTGTCTCCGGAAGAAGAAGAACGGCTGCTTGCCCATATTTTTGAATTGTTGGAAAGAAAGCATATAGATGTCATCCTGTTTCAGGATTATAACAAAGGAGTGCTGACAAAAGGAATCATCAAAAAGTTGATTGATTTTTCGCGCAAGCATCAAATCAAAACAGTAGTCGATCCCAAAAGGATAAACTTTTTTGAATACCAAGGGGTGACCCTGCTAAAGCCGAATTTGAAAGAAATCAGCGAAGCGATGGGGCAGGAGATTAGCCCGACTAAGCCTGCTTTAGATCGTGCAGCACGTAATCTACAGGATAAGATGGGCTGTGAGAAAGTATTGGTGACCCTTTCGGCAAAAGGCTTGTACGTACTGGATGAAGACGAAAGTTTTTTGTTGCCGACTACAACAAAATCGGTGGCTGATGTGAGTGGGGCGGGGGATACGGTGATTAGCGTAATCGCTTTAGGGCTAGCTGCTGATGCCAAAATAATTGATATAGCGACCTTATCGAATAGGGCCGCAGGGATTGTCTGTTCGCAAATGGGTGTGGTGCCGATAACGAGTCGAGCGTTGATAAATGCTATTTGACGGACAATTTGATAAAAGAGTGAGAGTTTTTACTTGTTTTCAGATTCAAAGTGCTATCTTTGAGACTGAAAAGATTAACAATATTGTTCACAAAATCTAATTTCACGATGAAAATTAACTTTACCAAAAGTCTTTTGACTTTAATTGCAGTCGCCTTTTCTTTGGCATTGACTGCCCAAACCGGTGCGGAGTATATTTGGGGAGGCCCGAATAGTACAGGCGCTGAGTACGACAACTCCACCTTTAACGGAGGACTGAATGATTGGACTACAGAAGGTCTCAGTAGTAAAGTAGCGGATAGCTCTGCTAATGCCATTTGGACATGGACGGATGATTCTACGGCATCCAAAGGATCTTTTTGGCAGTATGCACCTTATCCTATTGAATCTCCTACCGCCAGTAACGGAGCTGCAGTATTTGATTCAGACTTTCTTGATAATGGTGGTGACTATGCGACCAACCCGGTGCTTGGCGATGGCTTGGCTCCTTCACCCCATGCCGGTGTGTTGACTTCGCCTAGTATGGATTGTTCAGGAGAGCCTCGTGTGGCTGTTTTGTTTTATCAGAGTTATAGAAATTTTAGCACGAAAACAACCGTAGAAGCCAGTAATGACGGCGGTAATACTTGGACTTCTTATGCTATTAAGCATAATGATGAGTTGAAGACTTATTTTGTTACCGGAGGCGATTCTTGGAGATGGGTTGATATTAGCGCTACTGCTGCCAACCAAGCAGATGTACGCATTCGCTTCAAATTTGACGGAGATTATTATTACTGGATTATTGATGATGTTGCTTTGATTAAGGCTCCAACGAATGATTTGGCTATTACTGATTACTTCTATGCCGCAGGAAGCTACCAACAGCCTTCTATGACAGATGTAAGCTGTGATACCATGGGCTTTAGCTGTCATATTGCTAACATAGCCAAGGTGGATCAAGATAGTGTGACTGCCTATGTAAGGGTCTTAGACGAAGACGACAATGTGATTCATGTTGATTCTGTAGAGTTGGGTATGGTCCGTGATACGGTAACTAATGACTTGGTTGAGTTTCCTGTAAAATGGAGTCCCGGTAATACAGAAGGTCGTTATCGGATGATTTATTCCTTGAGTAATGATGGTGACGATTTTTATCCTTTGGATAATGCGGATGGAAGAGCTTATGAGATTACATCTAATCAATTTGCCAAAGGTTCGCGGGCAAGAAATTATTTCTATCCGGCAACAGCACCGACGTCTTATTTGGCAGAAGGTTGTATTTATAACACTTGCGATTTTGTACATGATGGATTGGAAGTAGCGATTGATTCTCTTGGCTTTTCTGTTGCAGATAGAGGTCGCGGCTCATTAGTTGGAGCGAAAGTAACCATCTGGGTTAAGAAAGTGCTTGGAGATATAAAACCTCCCAAAAATTTGTTAGGGCCGGGTATGACAGAATTTGATGGGCCTGATGGCTGGGAGACAGAAGGAGTGAATACGTTCACGTTTACCAGCGACGACCAAGGAAGAGAAACGCAATGGATAACTGAGTTTATTGATATTACAGATGATCCGGTAGATGTTGTGTTAGATCCTAATTCCACTTATTTAAGCCTAGTGGTCACATCTGCTGTAGATGAGTCTTTAGGTCTTGGTATTGGTTCTACAGGTGATATGAACTATTCCGGTGGGAAAGGTGTAATTTTACAGGATGGTGAAGCGTATGATACTTGGAACGATTTTACCGGAGCACCGCAGATTGTTTGGAAGTTAAAGTTCTTAGTTAATTCTAAGCAGCCTGTATTGAATGATAATGCACTACAAATCATCCAGAATCCGGTAAGTGATGAATTGCGCTTTAACATGGAGTTTGCGAATCCCACAAAAGTTTCTTATGCCATTGGTACCATGACCGGTAGTATCATCGAAATGGGACAATGGGAAGGCGTTCAAAATGAAACTCAGAGCTTAGACGTTTCTAAATTGGCCAATGGTTCTTACTTATTGAGAATTCAAACTGAGAATGGTATTGCAACTAGAAAGTTTGTTGTAGCCAGATAATATTAGCAAAGGCGTTTTTTTGAATGCCGGTTGCTTTCGCAAAAAACACCCTGCTCCTTGGAGTAGGGTGTTTTTTTGTGCCGGTAGTTTCAACTATGGGATTATTTTGAGCTTTCTCCGAAAAGGCGGGTTCTTGGAAGAGTTGGGAAATTTGTCAAATATTATTCCGGATGCAATCGTCGCGTTGCATTCCCATACTTTTAGGAGTAAACTCATTATTAGCAGTACATTCTGTACTCAGAAAATAAACATTACGTTTTTGTTTACGTTGGTTTGTTAGTGATACAAGGTAAAAGGTTAAGGGTCAAGGGTCAAAGGTTGAGGCAGGAAAGAAATCTTGCTCCTTGATCAACAAAATCAAACTATTAAAAATGAAAAGGAAAAGAAATGATTTTATTAATCAACCGGTCTATCCCGGTGGCTTGAAGGCCTTACGTGAATTTGTACGCCAAAACTTAGTGTATCCAAAGGCAGCTCTGGAAGCTAAAATACAAGGGAAGGTCTTTGTTAAATATGTAGTCAATGAGTCGGGGCGTGTCATAGAGACTAAAGTCATCCATGGATTGGGATATGGGTGTGATGAAGAAGCCCAAAGGTTGGTAAAGTTGTTCCGGTTTGACGTCAAAAAGACTCGAGGACTGAAGTTGAAGCATAATAAGAGTATAAAAATCCATTTTAGTTTGGCGCAAGCCCCTAAGCAGGTGAAGAAGATAAGCTATACAGTAGTAAAAACTGCTGCAAAAGAGTCACTAAAAGAGTCCGACACAGGAGGAAATATAGAATATGAGATTAGGTACTGAAAAGGTTAAAGGCCTAGGGTTAAGGGTCAAAGGCTAAAGACCTAGCCCAAGAAATAAAATCTGCGAATCCCGGCAGCTGTACGGGAGCAGGAAATCAAAATCTTTTCCGGAAGGAAAGAGCACGGGTGTCGTAAACCTGACCCAGTCCCCCAATAATGCAATACTGAAGGTAGAACCCAATTTATTTGGTTACTCCGAGTAGCGAAGCGCAAGAAGCATAGCATTAAGTGCGGTGGATGCTTTGCCAAATAAATTTAGCGCTATCAGCCCACGGAGTTATGGACTACATAATCAACTTAGGTTAAAGCTTCCAAAACTACTTTGGTCTTGAATTTTTGTGTAAACTTACGTCTTTTCATAATGACAAATACAACTACAACTCTGAAACCTGATAAGAACGAGAAAGGTGGGTGTAGGCATGAGTTAGGTTTTGAGTGCAAAAAGATTAAATGTTAGATGGCTATTGCTTATTGCACAAATTATTGGAGCGTAGAATAGTAAGTGAAAATATCAACTAAATCCTTTTCTTTTTTGAAACTTAAGTTATTCTGTTTTATGTATTTATCCATAGCCTGTTGTTGTTTTTCAAATATTGCCAAGAATTTACTAAATTTAGTGGGTAATTTTTTTGCTTTACGAAACTTTGGACTATAGTAATACAAAATTGACTTTTTTGAATAAGTGCGATGCAACTCATTAGCAGCAACAAGTGGATTGGAAGTGTCCATTTTCTGAAAAATAGACCATTTTTTCAGTAAAGCTATTTTTTTACTAGTTAGGACTTCAAAAAAGCCATTTTTCTTTTTATACTCAAGGAAAATAAATTTTCTGTTAGTTGTCTCGACGTATTTTATTTCACCATCATATATAGCCCAAATACCATTTTTATCTTGGATGAGTAGTTTTCCTGATAGTAAATCAAAGTTTACGTGGGCTGAATATCGTTTATTTTTGTTATTGATTACAGAGCCATTCTCAAATCTTTGAAAAAGATATGTATTGTTTTGTAGATTTGTTTTTTTCTTTAACAGGCTACTAGGAGTAGCTCTAGAGTCAAAAATACCAATATCTACCATGGAGATAGTAGAACCAAATACATCATCTATAGGTTGAGCTGAAAGATGTCCAATTGAGAGAAATAGAACGAAGAAGAAAAAAATATTTTTCATGGCAGAGTGATTTCTACAAATATAAGGTATTCTGTAATTCTTAGCAAGAGTATATTAAAGTATCAGTATTTTTTGGAAAGAAATCGCAATTATGGAGTCTTCTTGCCACTGAATTGGGTAAGTCTTCTTTAAAAACAAAGTGCGAGAACCAAGTATTTGGTTCTCGCACACTATTATTAAACTAACTGTGAATGCAGTTTACTGATCCCACCACACTTTTGAGAAAATAGTTACATCAGCAGGTGATGGAGTATTATCATTAGAAAGGATTTCACTTTGGGCATAAGGAAGCCTAGTTGGCACTTTGTCACCAACTATTGGTGATAAAGCGGGAATATTCGTTCTTCTCCAATCATTGAAAACCTCGGGTTGTGTATAAAGAGCAATGTATTTTTGCGTCATAATTTGTTCCATTGTCAAATCAGCAGGAGCTGCTGGGTTTACAGTAGCATTGCCTAAATAACTAGCTAACTGATCAGATAGACCAGCTTCCGCAAATGACAGTGTAATTCCTTCTATATAGAAAGGATATGCCTCAGCAGGAGTAGCGGTATGCATCAAACACTCTGCTTTGATAAAAGCCATTTCTGTAGCAGAAATTAAAGTAACTGGTTGATCTGGAGTGAAGAAAGGATGACCAGGAACAGTGTGGTCAACACCATAAACAGCATCTCTAGGGTCATTCAATCCTGTCAATAAGCTTTTATAAAAAGAACCTATTTCACAGTCATCTCTTTGTTCAATGTACTGATACCAAGGAGAATTCTCGGTAGAAGCAGTCCCAAAATGTACAAGTGCGTCATCGGCTGAAGATTCTAATGCAAGATTTGCGGCAGCCAGTGCAGCAGCATAATCACCATTTTTTGTTGCTAGGTGTAGTTTTCCTCTTGCTTCTAAAGCGTTGCAAAAAAGTAGCCACTTGGAGGCATCTCCCCCATAAATCAAATCGCCACTGACAGGATTACCGCCATCATCTTTTGCTAGAGCAGCTTTGGCTTCATCAATTAGAGTGAAAACATCTCTGTAAATATCCTCTTGGCTATCAAATTTAGGTTGAAGTAGTTCGACACCTTGAAAAGCTTCAGAATATGGAAGATCGCCCCATAAATCAGTTGCTAACATCAACGTATAAGCTTCAATAGCTTTACCAATGCCTACGTAGTGGTTAAATCCACCATCATTACTTAAGGTAATCATTTGGCGGTTATCCATGAGGACACCAGAGTAAATATTAGACCATAGGTTATCAATATCAGTAGGCTGTATTCCATACTTCCCAATTACTGCAAATTGACGACCGATGCCATCAACATGTTGTGTGTTTATTCCTGTAAACCTTGAAACATCACCACCTAAAGTATAAGCAAGTCTTAGCTCCGTTTGGGGTAGTACCACATTAGGTGTTACGGTTGTTGGATTGTCTGGATCCGTATTGATATCTCCAAAGTAAGATTTACAAGAAGACAAAAAAATGACCCCAATGACAAATGAGAATATTAATTTCAAATTATTCATTATTGAGTTTTTTTTAGTGAGTTAAAATTTAGCACTAATTCCGATTGAAAAGGATTTTGTGCTTGGCATTTGAAAATAGTCTAATCCTTGTCCATTACTCGCCGAACCGACGAGGGAAGTCTCT
>JALVCY010000569.1 GCA_027009605.1 Saprospiraceae bacterium | reverse complement strand
ATTTTTTTTGGGGATTGGGTGGGCGATTTTTGGGGATTGGGTGGGCGAACACAAGGTTCGCCCCTACGTTAAAACCGGAAATAACTGAAATGGGTCTTTCCATAATTGCGAACCATAAAACAGTCTTCGTGCTGCTCAAACTGGTGGTTCTGATTGTGCTCCAAAATAAACCATCCACCCGGCCGCAACAATCCACTCTGCTTGACAAGCATCGGCAATTGCCCCAACCTAGGCATGTCATAGGGCGGATCAGCCACAATCAAATCAAAACTCCCGGTAGCTTTTTCGATATATTGAAACGCATCCATCCGAATGGCCTTAATGGCATCGGCTATTTTCCAAGATTCTGCTGTTTCTTTCACAAATTTGACGCAAGGATAAAACTTGTCCACATAAGTCACCTGCGTACAGCCGCGAGAGACAAATTCAAAGCTAAAATTTCCGGTGCCACCAAACAACTCTAAGATGGACATCTCTTCCAAATCAAATTGATGAACTAAGACATTGAACAGCCCTTCTTTGGCAAAGTCCGTCGTTGGCCTAACCGGCCATTTTCCGGAAGGGAGTGTAAATTTTCGGCCTCTAAGTTTACCGCTAATTATACGCATAAGTAAATCGAGAATAAGTCCAAGAAATAATGTTTTGACCAAGGCATCGTCCGTTCACTAAAAGTGATAACATCCTGTAAATCAGGATATTGTATTTCATTAAAATACCTTTTTAGTTGGGTAATATAGGCGGAATTCAAGTCTATATGACCCGACACAAAATAGGATGTTGAACCGGGCTTAAGGAGCAGCTTATTATTGACCAGCATGATGTAATAAATCAAATCATTGGCATCTGCGATATTGTATTCATTATGAAACTTCAACCGGCCCAAATGCATCACACTAATAGACAAACGGGGCGGTGTGATATTGAAGGAGACGATGTTGTTTTTGGTTTGATTAGACTTCAAAAGATAGTAACGAATCAAGCCGCTCGCCCCGGCCAAAATGTCCGCAGAGGGGAAAAAATTTCTTAAAATAGAGAGCAAGCCATTATCCATACTATACAAAAAAGACAAATCCAAATCCGGGTCTTCGGTAAGCATGATAGAAGTCCCTTCTTTTTGCGAAAGCGTCAGATGGTAGGCTGAAATCAAATCCGATTCGGTATGCTGAGTGCCCGGTACCACCAAAGGCGAGTCCAAGGCCACCCCGATGTAGGTTTTGTTATAAGGTAAATGAAGAATCTTCTCACTCATCAGGCCATTGCGAATTTTGGACAAATAAGCTTCCCAGTTGGGTTCTGAGTGGTCAGAATGAAGCAAAGAAATCTCCTTCAAAGCCATTAATCGGCCTAAAGGGCTAAGTACAAAAAAAGACAAACTACCCTTGCTTACCAGCAACAGTAGTTTGTATTTCGTACAATCTCTTGGCGAGAAATCCGGTTCTATTATGTCTATTTGGGTCATTCCCAGTTGCCGGCAAGATTGGCTTTACGTCTGCTACCGAATTTCAGCTTATTCGTTGGGGAATAATTCCTATCGTACTTTGCGTACTTCTTTTTACTGTATTCTTTCCCCATAAAGTCGCCCCACTGAGTAGAGACTTCGACGACCGGAATGGTCACTCCTTGTTGATTAATCTGTGCGGCATAAATTTCAAACTTCTTGCCATTGGAAAAAGGTACTTTATCAAGGTCTTTAACATTGAGTCCGATGGCCGCAATAGAATCCTTGGCCGGCACATACAAAGTATCATAGCTCACTTCAGCCCCGACAGCATCTCTATCCCCGGTCACTTGGATGATCTCAAACCTTCCTGTGGTCAGTACCCGCTCCAAATCATCAAAATTAGTGGCAAAGGTGTCGGTAATGGTTCTATACAACTTTTGAGCGGTACGAATATCTTTCAATTTATCTACGACAGCTTTACTCCGGGTCTTATAATGAGTTTGAAACTGAATGGGCTCCTTAATAGTAGAATATACCGCATACAACAAGCCCAAACTGACAAGAAAAAGAACCAAATGAATAATAATCTTCATATTCAAAGCAGATTAAAAAGGCAAAAAACGCCTTATTGATTAAAACAATATGCAAAATACGCTAGAGGCCTATCTGCACAATATCTATTCACAGCACAATAATACCACTTATTTTATTAAGCAATAATATCAAAGCCCTTTTTTTTTCAAAAAAAATGCTAAACGCCCTTTCCGATATTGCATTTTCCACGATAAACCGCCCCTTCTTCGACCGAAAACTGGCTTGCCGAGATGTCTCCTTCTATCACCGCAGTCGCTGCCAGCTTGAGTAGATGGTTGATAAACAAGTTGCCGATGACCCGTCCATGAATGACGGCTTCCGCAGCATTCAATGTGCCTTCGATGGTACCGGCTTGACCCAAGATTACTTTGCCGTTGACAGTCACTTCTCCTTTTACAGTGCCATCCAAGCGAAGATCCATATCGGTATCGATATTACCTTCGATTTTTGTACTTGCAATCAAGACAGATACCGAACGTCCGGCAGTCGGGACATTAGGATTATTGCCGGTTTTGGGGGTTGTTTTTTCTTTTGATTTTGATGAGAACATAGAGTTGTGTATTTTTGCGCCAGCAAGATATGAAAAAAAACTTAATACATCACACAATTTTGGCTATAGAATCATCTTGTGATGATACTTCTGCCGCCATTATCAAGGATGACGTTGTCCTGAGCAACGTGGTCGCTAGTCAGGACGTACACCGACTTTACGGAGGAATCGTCCCGGAAGTTGCTTCCAGAGCACATCAAAACAATATTATTCCGGTCGTCGATCAGGCACTCAAAGATGCACAAACGACTGTGCATCAACTAGATGCGGTTGCATTTACTCGAGGCCCCGGGTTAATTGGCTCCTTGATTGTGGGCATGACTTTCGCCAAATCTCTAGCCCTAAGCCAAGGCATTCCCTTGATAGAAGTCAATCATCTTCAAGCCCACGTATTATCGGCTTTCGCCCAAAAGCCTTATCCGGATTTTCCTTTTTTGTGTTTGACGGTATCAGGAGGACACACCCAAATTGTACTCGTCCAGTCGCCTTTAGACATGAAAATTATCGGCCGGTCGATAGATGATGCCGCCGGTGAAGCGTTTGACAAGAGCGGTAAAATGATGGGATTAGACTACCCGGCCGGGCCGCTTATAGATAAGCTTGCGCAAAAAGGGACGCCTATTTTTGAGTTTCCCCAGCCGAGAATTCAAGGTTACAACTATAGTTTTTCGGGCATCAAAACCGCTATTAAGTACTTTCTAAGAGACCAAGTCGCCGAAAACCCCGATTTTATCCAAGATAATATGGCGGATATCGCTGCGTCCATCCAGCATAGGATCGTCACCATCCTACTTCAAAAACTCCGTAAAGCCGCTCGCCACCTGAATATCAATCAAATCACCATTGCCGGCGGGGTTTCTGCCAATTCCTACTTGCGTAAAAAACTAAAGGAAATGGGGGAAAAAGAACGTTGGACGACCTATATCCCGCCATTTGAGTATTGCACCGATAATGCCGGGATGATTGCGGTGGCTGCCCGGTTTAAGTATCTGGAAGGGGAATTTGTGGATCATTCGGTGGCTCCTTTGTCTAAGTGGACGATTTGAGGCGTTTGGTGAAGTTGAGAAAGTTGAGACGTTCGCCTACGGCTCTCTAGGTTGAGACTCGTCCCGATTACTATCGTGGATTCGGACTTCAGGTTGAGTGCTTCGCAGGTTGAGACGGTTTGGGTTTTTAATGGATTTTATTTCTTCATTGGATATTCGGGATTCTACATTCGATATTCCGGTGGTTGAGAGAGTTGATTCGCTCGCAGGCTTCGCTAGTTGAAAAAGTTGATTCGCTTCGCTAGTTTAGAGATTTGGATTTTTGATTGGGATTTTGCTTTATTATATGTTCAATTTGTGCTTCGCACGTTCAATTTGCCCTTCGGGCGTTCAATGTCCTTCGGACGTTCAAGGGAACACGCTCTTGGCTGCCTACCTTTCACCTTTAACCCTTCACCTTTGACCTTTAACGGTTTGTTCTTGAGACCACAAAATTAAAACGCATCGACTCCTTCCTTAGAAACGAGCCGATGCATTTCATACTCCCAAAGGAGTGAATCCTAGGTTATTGACTAAAAAAGTCCGCCGGTAATATCTTTGAGTTTATCGCCGGCAATGTTCTTGGCCATATCTCCGAGACCGCCGCCAAGGCCTAATTTGTCCATCAAACCAGACTCGGTTACTTCACCACCGTCCCCAAGTATGCCGCCTAATTTACCCATGATACTTTCTAGGCCAAAACCGGAAATCATAGTGGCCACGCCGGAAGGGAGACCTAGCTTTGACATCATATTGGCCATAAACATCTGTTTGATGCCCCCAAAAATAGGGTTGCTACTCATCCCGCTACCACTATTGAACATACCCAATATACCGGAAACATTACCACCGGTCACTTCTTTCATTAATCCTTCTTGGATACTTTCTTGGGCTACAGGTAGGACAGATTTGGCTTGATCCATAGAAATTCCTGCTTTTTCAGCAATAGAACCGGCTACTTCTCCGCCAAATGACTCAAATAATTTATCTAACATCGTTATTTGTATTTTTTTGGGAATCAACTTCCCATGTGAATAATGTCCTTATAACGTCGCTTGGCTATGCTTGTTTTGGGGGACTTGATTTTTTTTGGTCTTTGGGGCACGCCTGTGGGGGATGCATGGCCGTGTATCCCTACTGAATTATTTGACTTTTGCGGTTTTGGAGGTTGAGACGGTCGCCTTTGGCTTCCTAGGTTGAGACTCGTCCCGATTACTATCGTGGATGCGGACTTCGGGTTGAGTGCTTCGCAGGTTGAGACGATTTGGGTTTTTGTTGGGGCTTTTACTTCATTATTCGATATTCGGGATTCTGCATTCGATATTCTGCTAGTTGAGAAAGTTGAGAGAGTTGAAAAAGTTGATTCGCTCGCAGGCTTTGCCGGATGATCAGCAATTCCCTATTTGGGAATCCAATGACGTAGCAGCCTGACCACTAAGAACACGCAGAAAACACTAAGACTGCACTAAGACGTCTTAGTGTATTCTTAGTGCAAAACTAAATGGCCTTAGTGGTAAAGCCTCTATGAAAAAGAGTATTTTTACGCCGAATGGTAACAAAAAACACAAAATAACAGCTCTGAATCATTCTATTTGATTTGTAGAAAAACTCATATAGGAAATTGCTGCGAGTTGATTCACTCGCAAGCTTCGCTAGAATAAAGAGTTTAGGCTCTCGCTCGAGACTTGCTCGTTTTTGGGACTTTGGGGAAGTTAGATGATGTCGTAGATTTTGGAAATCACGGGAATGAGCTTGGGACATCAGATTGCCAAGATTGGTGTCTGCCTTAGGTTTTTGAAAAATCTCTGGGGAGACGAAATGGCCTAAAACCGGTATCCGACTATTAGTCCGGCCAAAAGAATCGCCCCTTCTCCGGTCGGCTCGCCGTCTGTTACGGCATTAATCTCAAATCCAAAACCCAAACTAGGTGTCCAAAAGAAATGATTTTTTACGAAAGTATAACCCCCTTCAACGGTGGGTTGAACTACCGTTATTTTGGTCGTCCCTTCAGACGGAAGACCGTTATCCCGCCCCCAATCGACTTGATTCCACCAAATATCATTGCGCAAGCCTAAGAAAAGCCCTTCATGACCTTCCGAAAAATATCGCTTGTACCCAAGGGTAAACCCCACCCCGGCTCCACGTTCTCGTAAGTGCTTTCCCCAATCCCGATGATCGAAGATATTCGCCCCTACCCGCAAATGTAGGGCATGCCGAGTCCCGAAATTTCGTTCTAAACGGACACCGGGCATATAGCCGGTCGGGTAAGCTTGAAATTCGACCCCAATATCATATCCTTGCCCAAATACCGGAGTCAAGAAAGTGCTGAACATCAATAATAAGACTAACTGTTTCATCTTTTTGTTATTGTAACTGTTTAGGCATCCACTATTTTGGTTAAAAAATGCCCTTTTTGCGCCTGTTTTTGGGGAGTTTTTTTTTTCCGCAGATGTGCGCAGATTCCGACTTACTCATCACTCACTACTCACCACTCACTACTCACTACTTTCTTTTCCCGCAGATGTACGCAGATTTTTTTTCCGTTTATTTTTGCTTATTCTTGCCTGCTTCAACTTACTCATCACTCACCACTCACTACTCACCACTCATCACTCATCACTCATCACTCATCACTCATCAAGGGGTTACCTTGGAAAAACGCTGTGTTGAAATCACTTTTCCATCAGCGATTAGTTGCATGAGATATAGCCCCGGTTTCAAATGTTCAAACTCCACAAACTTGGAGGTTGGTTCGGATAAGATAGAATCGATGGGCGTTTCTACTGTTTGCCCTAAGATATTGATGATATTCACCGTCACTTGCATGGAGTGAGCGACGGCAATATTTAGGGTTGCATGATTCACCACGGGATTAGGGAAGATACTGAACTCAATGTTGCCCCTTTCGGGGAAATGGCCAACGGATGAAGGGCAGGCCGATGGGGCGATTCCGGCCAATTGAAGGATGGCTCTGTTCAAATTAGCCTGATTCACCGGCCAAATATCTTTGGACACAAAAGACCGGTTAGGCGCAATGAGCAAGGTGGTCGGATAAGCAGGAATCCCATAGTCGGCAATGACCTTGTTTCCACCCCCATTTTGGCCGCTCACTAGCGGATAAAAGTGTCCATATTTTTCTTCAAAACGTCGAACTTCGGCATCCGTATTGCCTACATCAATCCCCAAGAAAACCACTTCTCCGGTGTTGCAGCCATATTGTTCATACGCCTTGTGCAGGGTTGGCATAGCCGCTGCGCAAGCCCGGCAAGTTGTAAAGAAAAAATCAATTAGGACATACTTTCCATCGTTGAGATACTCAAAAAGTTGATGTTTTTGACCATCAATATCTGTCACCTTAAAATTAGATGCCCGGTTAATCTTTGCTTGCGCCCACCCGGAGCAGGCAAAAAACAGGGTAAAGAGCAAGACCGGAATGATTCGTTTCATTAATTTGTTTTCTGGTGGATATCAAGAGCAAATATAGGCATTTTTGGCATAAACTTGAATGGGGCAAATATTGGCGGTTAAAACCGCTGCGACCTTTGGTATTACAAAAAAGCGAGTAAAAACCAAGGCGTAAAGAAAAAATAGATTAACTTCGCCCCTTTATTTTGATATGAAGAAAGGACTAGAAAAAATTAAACAGCCGGTGGATGCAGAGTTGCGCACGTTTGAAGCGCGATTCAAGGAGGATATGCGCAGCAAAGTGCCCCTGCTGGATAAGATTACCTATTATATTGTCCAACGCAAAGGCAAGCAGGTGCGGCCTATTCTGGTTTTCCTTTCGGCCAAAATATCCGGTACCATCAATGACTCCACTTACCGTGCGGCTTCTTTTGTCGAATTATTACACACCGCCACCTTAGTACACGATGATGTGGTAGATGATGCCGACGAACGAAGGGGCTATTTCTCTGTCAATGCCATCTGGAAAAATAAGATTGCTGTTTTAGTTGGAGATTATTTTTTGTCTAAAGGCTTGCTTTTGGCGCTCGATAACCGGGAGCATGAGTTGCTCCAGATTATTTCCAAAGCGGTGCGGGACATGAGCGAAGGCGAACTATTACAAATTGAAAAAGCCCGAAAATTAGATATTGACGAGTCCGTTTATTACGAAATTATCCGCATGAAAACAGCTTCGCTCATTGCAGCCGCTTGTGCCGCCGGAGCTGCTTCCACAGCGGAACATCCCGAGACGACCCAAAAAATGCACTCTTTTGGAGAGAAAATCGGACTCGCTTTTCAAATAAAAGACGATTTGTTTGATTATGGAGATGCAGATGTGGGCAAACCCCGGGGGATTGACATCAAAGAGAAAAAAATGACGCTCCCTTTGATTTTTGC
>JALVCY010000568.1 GCA_027009605.1 Saprospiraceae bacterium | reverse complement strand
GGCTCACCAATCTCTCCGCCATCTTTGTCGACTTCGTCTCCAAAGGCTACGAGCTTAGCGATCCGGTGAGTGGACGTTTTTAATCGCTAAGCTTGGAGCACAGCGGAATACCGATGGGAAGGAATCGGCAGGGGCTTGCGACAAAAAATCCAACTTTACTTTGGCTTTCTAAGGAACAGTCTAATCAGAAACCCAGTCCTTTCACTTCAAAAATCGTAAAGATAGTTAAAACACCTACTCCCCTGTTGAGCAACGACCTAAATCTTCCTTAATTTTTTCCACGGTCACAAAGTCGGCTTGATTGCCCCACGCATTGCTGATAAAATTAATTAGGTTGGTGATGGCAATTTCATTAAGCTTGTCATTTGGGGGCATTTTTTGCATGTCATACAATTGATTATTGACTGTAATCGGTTCTGAGAGCCCATGTCGAATGATACAAGCCAAGTCGTCTTGATGTTGGGCTAAGTAGTCCGATTGTCGAATGGGGGGAATCAAGCCCTGCAAACCATTGCCATCATCGGCATGGCAGACAGCACAGTGTTGTTGGTATATCCGCATCCCTTTTCCGTAAGGGTTATCTTTACAGGCAGCGAACAGCCACAAGAGAATAAGTATGAAAAAAAGCTTACTTCTCATCCAAGAGCTTTTGGATATCTTTCATAAACCGGGTGACGTCGTTGGCATCTGTTCCATCACAAAAGGAGCGCACATGCCGGTTTTTATCAATCAAGATAAGCCGGCCGCTGTGATCATAGCCTCCCGGAGAATTCGGGTCTTCAACGGCTACACTAAAATAATCGTCCGCAATATCATAAATATCGTCTTTTTTACCGGTGACAAAGTGCCATTTTTTGCTGTCCACACCTAGTTTGGACGCATATTTTTTGAGTACGGGGACGGAGTCGTATTTGGTGTCAATACTATGCGCAAGCAGAAGCAAACGGTCATCATCTTTGAATTTTTTGTAGATCCTAAACATCTGTGCTGTGGTCTTGGGACAAATGGTCGGGCAAGAAGTAAAAAAGAAATCTACAACGTAAGCTTTTCCTGCAAAGGTCTGATTATCAACAACTTGACTGTCTTGGTCGATAAATGAAAAGTCCGGAATCGTATGCGGAATACTGTCTCCATTGACAAAGGTCGGTCGCCCCAATACGGGCAAGGGCTGATGATTGGTATCACTGCAAGAAGCAAAAAATAAGCCGGCCAGCATAAAGCCAAGAAGCCAACTATTTTTCTTCAAACGTTGCCAAGGTGTTGTTGGCGTGCTGCATGGCATGATAGATTCGGTCACTGACATTGATAATGGATTTTTTTTGCTCTTTTAGAAACTGTTGATATTCGGGAGTCTTTTTGTCGATTCCTTTTGACTTTTCGGCCCAATTATGCATCCAGTCTTGCATCAAGTCGTCTGACTCTTCCAGCTCGCCAATGCTGTAGTTGATTTGGGCTAATTGTAAAGAGTCGGTAATATGGGCGGCTAGTTTTTGCAATTTTCTTTTGGTGCGATGGACTTCTCCCATTTTGGGCATGACGGTATCGTGGATGGCCATAATTTCGCTGTAGCCATCAATTTTATCTGCTTTTTTGGAGTGACAGCCTTGCGGCAAAAAAAGCGCAACCGCCAATAGGAGTGTAAATATTTTTTTCATGATGACTAGTTTTAACCATTATCAGAAGAAAAAGGGGGCATAATTTTTTTTCTTGATTGTTTCTTTTGGGATTTGATTTGTTTTTGTCTTTTGATTTCCTCCTTAATTTCTTTAGGAATTTTGACTTTTTTGCGTTTTTTGGGTACAAAAAGGCCTTTTTGTATCAAAGAGAGCATTTTTTGGTTGGCATCTTGCCTATTTTTGAGTTGAGACCTTGTCCGCTGCGAAGTTATACATATTTCGCCTAATTCGTTGATTTCTTTAGCCAAGTTTTTCTTTAGGATTTCTTTTTCTTCGGCAGAAAGCCCTTGGGAATGGTTCAGATTCCAGCAA
>JALVCY010000567.1 GCA_027009605.1 Saprospiraceae bacterium | reverse complement strand
AGATGACAATATTCAAAGGAGGTATTTTGATTCTATTTTCAATTATATAACTGGGAAATCTTCTTTTAAAATTGAGCAATTATCAAAAGAATTAAATTTAATCTACAAGTTTGAGGATAACACGATTCCAGAACGTGAAAAATTGATTTCTAAATTAAACTATTGGAATTGCGTTGATTTAAAACATTCAGAATACCGCTCGTTTACATCTTCACTTTTAAAATATGTGGATAAAGGAGAGTTTTCTTTAGAACAATATCCAACCGTTTTTCATTACGTAACAAGATTTGATAACTTACTTGGTTACAATATTGAAAAACTAAAAAAACGATTTAAAAAAGGAATAAAGAAAGGTAAAGATGATTACCAATACGTGAGAAGTATTCATTTTCGACTATCAGTTGATAGAGCAAGTGAATTTTATGAAGACTTGAAAGAAATTGTTGAATACTGTATAGAAATAAATAAAGGAATTAAAGAGCGTCAAGAATCAAAAGAGTTAACTGATATTTTTAATTTATTTTCGTCTGATTTTAATTCTTTCTTGGAAAAAGTTGAGGAGATGAATAATGAGTTTATGTTCACACCTTATTTTACAAAATTTGATTTCAACAAAACGTGGAGAATAATTAAAAAACTAGATAATTCACAAATCATAAATCTTGCTTTCTATTTTGAAAGTAGATATCAAAGGAATATTTATGAGAAGATTTTCCCTGAAAGAGAATTTTTAGAAAACTTGAACAAAAAAGTTGAGGATTCAATTTCGAGCAAAAACACAAAAAAATTAAAAAAAGTAGCTCTAAAATTTTTATATGAAAAAATAATTGAATCCATTAAAAAATTCCCTGAATAAAGTACTAATGCCAACAAAAAATATAGTGCATTTGGCAGATAGTACTAAACCCAAAGATGAGAGCAATAAACTGGACTTTGCTACTTTTTAAGCATGTCAAGAGACAGCTTGGGTCAATAAAAACTGAAGGTATCGAATTTTTGCTGAAAAACTTCCAATATCGGCCTTAAAAAGGCTTATTGATAATTTTGATTTTGCCCATATTTCCAATCTTACGGCACTGAGCACATCAGAGAAGGTGATTTTCTGTTTTTTGTACCATGCGGTGGTGTTAGGTCGAATTGGGCGACGCTTGTGTATAGTATTTGCGAAAAGACATACGATGGAAAAGAGAGCCATCAGGCTGGGGGTTGTTCGTTCAATAGCCAAGTCTGACCACTGCCTTTGGGTTTCTACTCCCAAATGGCGGCGTACCTCGGCAAAGGTTACCTCAGCTTGCCACCTGCGCAGAAAGAAGGTAACAATTTTTTCTGCGGGCAGTTCCCAGTCGGAACAAGCCAGGAGCATAGGTTTTTTCTTTTCCTCGGGGTCTTTGAGCAAGACCCAGCGTACCTTAACCATTTCCGCTTTTGACTTGTACCAGATAGCTACGCCCGATGTGATCAGCATCTCTTTTTGCTTCTCGCCGTACCATTCCGAAAAAATGGCCGACAACCATTTTGTGCGTTTATCCGTCAGAAGTTTTTCCATGTCGGGCAACCGTTTTCCGATAGAGGGCTTTGGCCCCCGTTTCCCTTTAGGTCGTTTTTCCGCAGGCAGGTGGAACAAACGGGCATTGAGCTCTTCATGCGCCCGATCAGGCCTGTGGCTAAGCTCTGAGCATGCATAAACAATTTATAGGTGGCAAAGGCTCCATCTCCAACCAGATATACTGCTCTGCCGAGGCCTGCAGTTTGTCTGCTCAGCCATGTTATCACCTGGTGAGCCCGGTCCGTCAACTTTTTCGGCTGCCTCCCAAGCTTATTGTAAAATCGTTCTGGCGCACACAGCACGGTCAGTACAGGCAAAGCCCAATACACGCCGGGTTTAAGCCACGGCAGCCTGGTCAATAGTGCCAGGCACAGCCAACGCAGCCCGCTCGCTGCACTTTGTCAATTGGCTTTTGGAGGAACGCACCGGATCGCGGTATGTAGCACATTTGGTGAT
>JALVCY010000566.1 GCA_027009605.1 Saprospiraceae bacterium | reverse complement strand
AGCATCCACCAGCCTATAAACAATTGCTTGAATACTGATACCATATTTCTTTTGAGTCGCAATCAACTCCGGCAAAGTTATATGCCTGCGTTTCCCTCCAAACTCATCAATTATTATCTTTTTGGGAAGTAGAAACTCTGATGCAAATTTATTGCAAAATTGTTCTTCTTTTCTGATATCACATTCCGGCAGAGCCAGTAATAGGTGCCCCAATTCGTGAAGAATAGTAAACCTTTTCCGTTCGACAGGGAAATTAGCATTTACAACAATTACCGGATATTTATCATTTACAAAGCAAGCCAGTCCATCAAACTTGTCATCAATATTCTCCAACTCAATGATTTTTATCTCTTTATCTTCTAATATTTGGATGATATTGTGCACCGGATCTATTCCAATATTCCAAGCTTGCCTAAGCTTTAATACTACTTTTTCTATGTCATCAAGCGATTGGATCTTGTCATTCCTGATAATATTATTGAAGGAGTAATCTATTGATAAGGCATCCTCCACCCAAAAATAGTTCTCAAGTTTAATTTTAATGAGTTCTTTCAATGAGTCTTGACGCTTTTTAGAAAACCTTGATTTCTTTCTAAAATTTATTTCGCCTAACTCTACTTTATTGGCTCTAAAAAAATAATCTATTTTTAAATCGAACAAATTCGCCAATTTAATTAACTTAGTACTATCAGGAATAGACTGGCCCTTTTCGTACTTACTTATCATTTGTTTGGAAACCCCTATTTCATCGGCAACTTCCTGTTGAGAAAGCATCTTGAGCTTTCTAGCATTTTTGATTCTATAGGCCATTAGGTTTTTCACGTCAGTCTCGTTTAGTTGACAAATTTACAGGAATTAAACGAGTTTGTCAACTAAAATGTTGTTGTTTCAAGAGCAAACCACTACATCCGGCTTTTCAAAATGTGCTCAATAGTTATGTGTTTGTATCTGTCAATATGCTATAATACCCTGCAATTCAGCGAGTTATATCCTAAACACTTGTGCACTCACTGAGTGCACAATTCCCTTGCTTGTTTTGAATGGCTGACCAATACCCCGGATTGCTAAGCCCGCAGCGCAGCGAAGGGATTGGTAAGCCAAAGTCCGCAACCAAAACCAAGCACATCAAACCAATCCAAACCGATTTTGTCCACGAACTAAATATTTCATATCTTTGTCATCTGACCTGCAACTTTCCAAAAGTTTTAAACTTTTGGAAAGTACATGTATCGTAACCAAATAAAATTTTGTTCATTGGTTTAACTCTTGGCAGAATGGACTTATCGGAGCACTACTAGTAAGAAACACAGAAAAGTGGACGGATTTTATCACATAAACAGAAGAAAATGAGTAAAGCATTGACAGATGGTATAGGCAAAGTTATTGCGACGGTTGTTGCCGGGATATTCTTATTTTTTATTGTGGATGTTTATTTGAAAAGTAGGTATGATGATAAGGATCAGAAGCGTTATGATAGGATAGTTTTACGTGCAGAAGAAAAATATCGAGCAACTCCGCCTGATTATAAAAGTGCCTTGGAGTATTATCAAAAAGGCAAAGAAATCGCTTTCGAGAACGGCCTTTCTGATAAAAAGGCCATTGATGGTATCAAAAAATGTCAGGCTAAATTAAATAGTAATTTATCAAAAAATAAGCCCCAAGACGTTAAGGTTGAAGTAAATCCCGGTGCAAAAAAGCAGTCAGAGCCAGTTTCGGATGAATTGAATAGTAATCCACCAAAAAGTAAATTCCACAATTATACAGAAACAGCAAATGGGCTCAATATAGAGATGATTGCGGTCAAAGGCGGCTCTTTTACGATGGGAAGTAAGGATGGAGCATCAGATGAGCGTAAAACACATACTGTCAACATGCCAGATTTTTACATTGGCAAGTATGAAGTAACAGTACGTGAGTTTAAGGCTTTTATTGATGATACACAGTATCAGACGGATGCGGATAAGGGGGGCTATAGCTATGTTTGGGATGGAAGCCTTTGGTCGAAAAAGAAAGGGGTTAATTGGCAGTATGATATCGCAGGGAATAAAAGGCCGAAGAGCGAATACAATCACCCGGTCATACATGTTAGCTGGAACGATGCGGTTGCTTTTGCAAAGTGGGTAAGTGAGCAAACGGGGAAGACTTATCGTTTGCCGTCAGAGTCAGAGTGGGAGTTTGCCGCAAGGGGACGTAAAAGTAAAGGTTATAAGTATTCCGGCAGTGATTTCCCAGGAAATGTAGCTTGGTTTAGCGATAATGCAAAAAGAAGAACACAGTCGGTGGGTGGTAAAGACCCAAATAAATTAGGCATATATGACATGAGTGGTAATGTATGGGAATGGTGCCAAGATTTATACCATGATTCCTATCGGGATGCACCTGATGATGGCTCTGCATGGATTGCTGGTGATGGCTCAGACCGTGTGATGCGGGGCGGTGGCTGGTACAATAGGGTTAGTCACTGCCGAGTGGCGAATCGTTTCAACTATTCGTCTAGTGCTCGCAACGGCAATATTGGCTTCCGCTTAGCCCATAGTTCATTATAAACGAAGCGTCCGGTCTTGAGCTCAAGGCAAGGAGCGAACGGAACAAGCGGAGTGAACAAGGAGCGGCGGAGCAAGCGACGGTGAGTGGATGGCTGACCAATACCCCGGATTGCTAAGCCCGAAGCGCAGCGAAGGGATTGGTCAACCGATTTATACAGCCACTACATAAATATTCCCTATCTTTGTTATCTATCTGTCTATGAGTAAATTATATGCTACAAATCGTCCTGATTTGTGGGGATTGTCTGTTCTTTTAAGCCAAAGAAAATGGAAATGAAACTAAAACTAAAATTAAACATGCCTGATGGGGCGCAAGAAGCCGTCTGGTTGAATGACTTTATTAACGAAAGTGATATTGATGGAATGGACTCCGCTGTTATGGAATCCGAACCGGAAAGGGGAACCATGGATGGTGGGACACTGGCAGACGCATTGATGTTAGTGGTGTATTCTGAAGCCATAAAAAAGACCATAGAATCTCTGTTTGATGCAGTATTTAAGCATTTTGATGGCAAATATGCTGATTTTGAATTGTCCGGTGAATGTCCTGATAGCGGTAAGAAGTTTTCCATTAAGTATAAAAAGACATCTTACAAAAAGCGCAAAGAAGCTCAGCTAGAGTTTGATGCGCTTTATGCAAATATCTGTGGATAGCCACTTAGAAAAGAGAAATAGTATGAAAAAGTATGAGTTAGATCCCCAAAAAACGCTGGCCATTCTGATTGGTATTTCGGATTATGATGATTTTGATCCAATCAAGCCTGCTGCTAATAATGTAAATGCTTTCGCTAAAATATTGGAGGATAAGGATATTTTTGGGATTCCCAAAATGAATATCCATTCCATTATTGAAGGCACTAGTGCCGCTATCAAAAGTCGATTATTGCGCTTGACCAAAGATGCAAAACGAAAAGGCATCGAGACATTAATCCTTTATTTTGCGGGACATGGCTATCGTCTGACCGATGGGACATACTTTTTGGCAACAAAAGATACCAACAAAACTATCCTGAATTTAGATGGGACAACCGCATTGCCGTATGATACAATCAAAAAGATTATAAAGGAGGCTAAAATAGCCCAAAGTATCATCTTTTTAGATGCGTGCTACTCTGGACTTGGTTTGGAAGGTGAAAATGATGTCATCAAAGAACTAGGCATCAAAGGTGGGTACACCATCACATCTTCCAGTAGTACTGAAGTTTCCTACTTTGATACAGACGAACAGTACACCCTGTTTACCGGTGAGCTGTTGGATATTCTAAAAAATGGCCTACCAATAAATGAAGAAAAAATCATCCTAAGTGAGTTGTATGGAGCCGTAAAGGAAGCAGTCAAAAAGAAGCAGCCTAAAATGACTCCCCAACAGCAAGCCAGCCGTGAGATTACAGGAGACAATTTCTATTTGTTTAAAAATACTCGATTTGATACAGAGCTAGAAGTGGTCAGGGAAATCGAAAAAGACATTAAGGACGGTGACGAAATCATCATAAATAGTAGTGTTCGAGTAGCCAAAAGACACTTTGTGGGCTTATTAGCGGAAGTGGATGAACTCAAAAATGATCAGCACAAAAAAAAGTTGACGGCTATAATCAATAAGAAACTGGATATCATCCAAAACCTACCCACTTACAGGCCGATTGTAGAAAAAATCCTAAAAAAGCAGTTTGAGCAGAAAATCAATCAACTTAATAGGGTAATTGCGGATAAAGAAAGTCTGATAAGTGGTTTACAAGCTAGATTGGCTGGTGACAAAAAAGAAGCACAATCAAAAATCAAAAAAAAAGACCAGCTAATCACCCGGCTAAAAGAAGAGATTACCAAACAAAAGGATGAAATAAGTAAGTTTAAAAAAGAACTCCAAGAGTTTATTCAAAAAAAAGCTGAAGCAAGCAGACGTCAAAAAGAATTCCAAAAGCTTACTCAAGGTATGGCTGAATTGGACAAGCTTGAAAAAGAAATCCAAGAGCGAGATAGCCACATTATTAAGAAGGGTAAAACAATAAAAAAGCTCCAAATACCCAAGAAAACCCCAACAAACGATACCATGATTTTCGTTAAGGGGGGCTCTTTTCTGATGGGGAGTAAAAATGTCTCTAGGTCTAGACGCAATTTGGTAAAAACAGCTTCTGAGCTGAGTGTTCCAACAACCACTATTACTAATTATCTTAATGATAATGGGTTTGAAATTATTAATAAACCGAATGCAAAAGTATCGTATGATATGTATAATTTCTTAGTAAAGAAATTTCAGCCTTCTATTGCTGCGAGTCAACCTGCACATATTGTCATAGTACCCGATTTTTATATCGGTAAGTACCAAGTAACGGTCAAAGAGTATAATGCTTACTTGAAAGATAAGGGTGACAAATTAAAAGCTAAGCCTGACAACTATCCGGTAACTAATGTGAATTGGATGGACGCTCTTGCTTATTGCGAATGGCTATCCAAAAAGACAGGAATCGATTATAGGTTACCTAGCGAAGCAGAATGGGAATATGCAGCACGTGGCGGTGTAAAGTCAAAAGGATATGAGTATGCAGGCAGTCCAATCTTGGGCATGGTTGGTTGGTATGATGAGAATTCGGATGGTGAAATACATCCAGTAGGTGATTTAGCCCCCAATGAGCTTGGTATATATGACATGAGTGGTAATGTATTGGAGTGGTGTCTGGACAAATGGCATGATGATTATGAAGGTGCGCCTGTTAATGGTTCGGCTTGGGTTAATGGTAGTAGCTTGCGCCATGTGGTGAGGGGCGGTGACAGGAACAATAGTGCTGATCTCTGTCGAGTGTGGGCTCGTGGTAGTCGTTCGTCTGGCTATCGCTTCAGCAGTATTGGCTTCCGCCTAGCCCATAGTTCATCATAAGCGGAGCGTCCGGTCTTGAGCTCAAGTAAGGCAAGGAGCGAACGGAACAAGCGGAGTGAACAAGGAGCGGCGGAGCAAGCGACGGTGAGTGGAGTGCGGATTTCGGCCAGTTTGTTACTCCGAAAAGTCAGATGTAGTGGTTTGTTCTTGACTCCACAAAATTTTATTCTGTTTTCGCTCTTATTTTAACCCCCTAAATCCCCCTAAGAAGTGGGGAGTAACGGTAAACAGGATAAAATTTTGTTCCTTTCTTTAATTCTAGGCGAAGGGGACTTCTCAGAGCAGATTCAGCCCCACCAAAACAAAAAAAATGAAAAAATACAAAATCACCATAGCCCTACTTCTAGCTATCCCTTTATATGTATTCGGGCAATTAGGCGAAGCCAATAATGGGAATCCACCGAATTTGGAATGGCAGCAAATATCCAATGAGTCGGTGCGTATTATTTTTCCGAAAGGGCTGGATAAGCGGGCGGCTAGAGTAGCGGATGTGATTGATTACTTGAATAAACACAATCGGACTTCGATAGGGGATTTGGATGGGAAGGTGGATATTATCTTTCAGAATCAATTGACGGAATCCAATGGATTTGTGACGGCGGCTCCGTTTCGGTCGGAATTTTTTACGACGGCTCCACAGCGGACTTTTGCGGGAACGAATGATTGGTTGGATGAATTGGCTATCCATGAGTATCGCCATGTGATGCAATTGCAAAATAGCCGGCATGGGGTGACGAAATGGAGCAAGAAATTGTTTGGGGAGACGGTTTGGATTGGGATGTCCTTTTTTAGTACACCTTTTTGGTTTGCGGAAGGGGATGCGGTGATGCAGGAGACGTTGTTGTCCAAATCCGGGCGGGGGCGTTCGGCCGGATTTTTGGCGCAGTATCGGGCGATGCATGAAGCCGGAGTGCAATATAGCTATGAGAAGATGCGCAATAATTCTTTTAAGACTTTTTTGCCGAATCGCTATAAGACGGGGTATTTGTTTTCGTTGTTTGGACGCAAAAAATATGGGAATGATGTGTGGAAAAAGGTGGCGGAAGATGCGGTGAAGTATAAAGGCGTATTTTGGTCTTTTTCTCAAGGACTAAAGCGACAAACGGGAATGCGGACTCCGCAATTTTATAACTGGATGATGGATTCACTGTATCAGCAATGGGATAAGGAAAAATTAAGAAATACTTGGTCGGCTCCGGCGGTGCGAATGAATGATTCTATCGGCTCAAAAAACCCTACTTTTTATAGGTATCCAAAATTTATTAGTGACACCGAATGGCTATTTGTAAAAAGCAGCTTCTCCGATATTAGAAAGTTTTATACCCAAAAAGAAGGGATGAAACCGGAGAAATTATTGACGCTGGGTTATAACGATGCCTATTGTAATTATAAGAATGGGAAGTTGGTTTGGACGGAGACCACTGCCGATATTCGGTGGCCTAATAAAATGTTTTCGGTGATTTATATTTATGATATGAATACGCATCAAAAACGGCAATTGACTCAAAAAACAAAACTATTTTCGCCGGATATTAATGCAGACGGCACGAAGATTGTCGCCGTCAAATCCGACGAAATGATGCAGTATGAAATTCAGATTTTGGATGCCGAATCAGGCATCATCTTAAAGCGTATTCCCAATCCCAAAAACATTCTTTTCTCATCTCCCCGATGGAAGGATGGCCAGACTCTGGTTGCTGTCGCCCAATATCAAAATAAAAATGCTTTGGTTGCTGTGGATATGGCCACGGGGCGTATTTCTCCGCTGGTGGATTACACGGCTAATTTGATGAGTAATCCGGTAGTGAGTGGTTCTTATGTGTTATTTATGGCTGATTTTCAGGAAGTTAGGAATATTTATGCCGTTGACATTCGCACGAAGGATATTTTTAAAGTAACCAACTCCCGGGTCAGTGCCAATCATCCGGATGTGTCTCCGGACGGAAAATGGATGGCTTTTTCCGAAAGGCAACTGAATGGAAGCGACCTGAAAAAGATGGCATTCGAGCCCGAAAAATGGCAAAAAATATCCATCTCCGAGCCGATAGATAGATACACAGAATTACATGAATTGATGGCCATCGAACGCCCTATTTTGGAAGATATTCCAAAGCATGAATATACGGTGAAAAAGTTTGAGCGAAAGAAAGATTTTATTCATCTTCATAGTTGGACACCGACGGTAACTAATGGTCAGCAAGTGGGATTGGATTTGCATTCTACGAACTTGTTGGCGACCACAGATATTCATATCAAACCGACCACCGACCTTAGGGGATATGGGGTGCAGACCAAGGTGGATTATAATAAATATTTCCCCAAATTCAGTGTGACCCATCGTATCGGCATGGGCAAAATCAAGTTGGCGGACTCTTTGGATGCGGTGGGCTATAGTTGGAATCAAGGTTTTTTGGGTGTGAGCATTCCTTTGAATTTTTCAAAAAATAGTTACTATCGCTCTTTGAGCATGGATGTGGTTGGCGGGTATAGAAATTATGTAACGAGTCAAGACAATGTTTTGCCGAACAATACGCAAGTCGGTCTTTATGTTAATTTTTATAATTTGCAGCAACGTTCGTACCGGCAATTGGCTTCTCGTTTTGGGCAATTTATCGGGTTGGG
>JALVCY010000565.1 GCA_027009605.1 Saprospiraceae bacterium | reverse complement strand
AAGGACAAGTGAATCAACTAGCGTAGCGAATCAACTAACGAAGTCCGAAGGACAAGTGAATCAACTAGCGCAGCGAATCAACTAACGAAGTCCGAAGGACAAGTGAATCAACTGTCTCAAACCACAAAAGTCAAATTCACCACCGAAGCCAAGATTAAACCACGACCGAAGCCAAAGACCAAAAGCGCCACCGGCGCGCCCCAAAGACCAAAAACTCACCCCTCCATCAACTCCAACCAAACCATCTCCTTCTCCTCAATCTTCGCCTTCAACGCCTCCAACTCCTCCGAAAGCTTCATAAGCTCCTCCTGCCCAAGATTCCCATCATAAAACCGGGCCGTCAATGCTTCTTTTTGCTTGTGCAAACGCTCTATATCCCGCTCTAAATTTTTTATTTTCTTTTGATTCTCGTAGGAAAGAACCGGCTCAGATGGGGCTTTTTTTACGGAAGTAGGTTTTGCGGAAGCGGATTTAGCCGCTTTTTGGGAGGCTTCGCGATATTCGGTGTAGGTGCCGTTAAAGTCTTTAATTTTGCCGTTGCCCTCGAAGACAAACAGATGATCAACAATCTTATCCATAAAATACCGGTCATGCGTCACCACCAGCACACAGCCCGTGTATTGCTCCAAAAATTCTTCCAAAATATTCAGCGTAATGATATCCAAGTCATTGGTCGGCTCATCCAAGATTAAGAAATTTGGATTTTGCATCAAAACGGTCATTAGGTACAACCGGCGCAGCTCTCCCCCACTCAATTGAGACACATAAACCTGTTGATGCTTGCGCGAAAACATAAACCGCTCCAACAATTGCTCGGCCGACAAGTCCCGTCCATTGGCCATCGGGATATAATCCGCAATCTCCCGCACCACGTCAATCACTCGCTTGTCGGTATCCAATTGCAATCCTTCCTGCGAGTAATATCCAAATTTTGTATTCACTCCGACCACTACTTTCCCGCTATCCGGCTTTAGGAGACCGGTCAAAAGCTTGATAAAAGTGGATTTCCCGATACCGTTGGGACCGACGACCCCTACTTTTTCACCTTTTTTAAACTTGTAGTGAAAATCTTTGACCAACACCTTATCCCCAAAACTTTTAGAAATATACTGCGCTTCCAATATCTTAGAACCCAATCGCTCGACCTTTACAGAAATTTTAATGTCCACCGGACCGGTGTCCCGCATGGTTTTATCCTTTAGCTCATAGAAGCCGTCAATCCGGGATTTAGCCTTGGTGCTTCGGGCTTTGGGTTGACGACGCAACCAATCCAACTCTTTGCTAAGGAGTTTTTTGTCTCGGGCTAATTGGGCTGATTCGACTTCTTCCCGAATGGCTTTATTCGCCAAATACACCCCATAACCGCCTCTATGTTTGTAGAGTTTGCCACCTTCCAGCTCCAAAATATAATTACAAACCCGATCCAAAAAATACCGGTCATGCGTCACCATCAACACCGTCACCGAAGGCTTTGCCAAATAGGCTTCCAACCATTCAATCATATCAATATCCAAATGGTTGGTCGGCTCGTCCATAATCAGAAAATCCGCATCTTGAACAATCAAATTGGCCAACGCCACCCGCTTTATCTGCCCCCCCGATAGCTCTCCCATACGGGCTTCCAAATCCTCTAAATTGAGCTTAAAAAGAATTTCTTTCAGGCGGCTATCGACATCCCACGCTTTGAGGGCATCCATCCGGTCGGTAGCCGACTTTAGGGCTTCGTGGTCATCGGGCCGGAGCAGTGCCTGTTCGTAGGCAACAACGGCCTGCAACTCCGGTATTTCACCCGAAAGGGCGGCTTCCAAAACGGTCATATCCGGGTCAAACTTCGGCTCCTGAGTCAACACACCAACCCGTATATTCTTGCTAATCAACAACTTAGAAGTGTAGCCTTCCGACTTTTCTTCACCGGCCAAAATCCGAAACAAGGAGGTCTTGCCGGTACCGTTACGGGCGACCAAGGCAATCTTTTGACCTTCACTAATCGTAAAGTTCAAATCTTCAAACAAGACCTTCTCTCCATAAGTCTTGGTAATATGCACAGCTTCTAAATAAATCATTTAAGTTTTAGTATTTCGGTGTAACGGCATGTCGGTTTTACGGTTCTCGATTCTTGAATTGATTGAAGGCAAATGGTTAAAAGTCAAAGGTTTACAAAAGGGCTCTAACTTGAGTAAATCATCGTAGGGCAAAGGTAATAGAAAAACAGTAACTCCCCCATGCTGAGTAATTACGAATCTATATTTTTTGGAAAAATCAACCACTAAGATAACGAAGAAGACACTAAGGCTGCACTAAGAAGTCTTAGTGTAATCTTAGTGCAAAACTAAGTGGCCTTAGTGGTAAGGCGCATATAAAAAAGAGTATTTTTATGCTGAATGGCATCTAAAAAGCCTCTAGTGCATCTTTCGCTCTTTGCAAGTTTGGATCAAACTTTAAGGCCTGTTCATAGTTTGCTTTAGCCTTATCCAGCACATCCATTCGCTCAAAAGTATATCCTCGATAGTAGTAGGCTTTCGCAAAAGTAGGATTTGTTTTTACCGCAAGGTCAAACTGCCGGTTGGCTTGCTTAACAGAATCCATGGTCAGATACATAATACCTGCATTGAAAAATCCATCGCTAAACTGGGGGTCAATCCTAGCTATTTTTTTATAGACATCAATACTTTGTTGCAACTTATCTTGGTTGCCCAAAAACAAAGCATAGCTATTCAGTGCATACACATTGGTGGTATCAATAGAAATGGCCGTCTCATAATATTTGCGTGCGATGGACGGCCCCTTATCACTCCATAAATTACCTAAGTTAATCCAAGCATCAATGATATCAGGGTCTAAATCTACGGCCTGTTGGTAGCTTTTGATGGCTCTGGTCGTATCTCCCAACTCTTTAAAGTTTTGGCCAAACAAAAAGAAGGCTTGGGCATTTTGATTGTCCCGAAGAAGTAAGGCATTGAGTGCAGCTGTGGATTGTTGGTATTGCTTTAGCATGTAATAAATCTCTGCTTGTTTGAGCAGGCATTTTGTATTATCCGGAAAACGATGAACGGCTGCATTCACCACCCGAATGGCATCCTTCGAGCGATTGTAATCCAACAAGATATCACTCAAAAATAGAAAATATTCGTATTGAGTTGTATCCATTTTGATTGCATGATTCATATCTAATATGGCTTCATCATAGCCTTCCAGTCGATAAAAAGCTTGCGCGCGAGCCACATAAAGAGACACATCATCCGGGTGTTTTTTGATTTTTTCGGAGATATTATCGATGGTAGGGTTTCCGGTTTTACCCATTTCTGATGGTGTCGATGAATCGTCCGAATGAGTCGGCTCATTTTTACAGGCGACAGCCCAAACAAGCAACAAAAGGAAAGACAGATAATGGACAAATTTCATATTTTGTTTTTTCAATGATTTAGGGTGTTTGCAACTTATCGCTGGCTTGAATTGTATTCATTACATTGCTTGCGCAAAAAAGATGTTCTGCAAAGTAAACGAGTCTATTCAGACTTTTGTAGTTCAATGCGGTACTTTTTTGTAATTTTAAAAAAAATCACCCATTTTTGACATAAAAACGATCTTTTGAATACAGGAATTGTCATAAAATCTACTGGAAGTTGGTATAAAATCATTCCTTCCACAGATAAAAAAAATTTACCGCATTGGTCAGAAGAGGATGTGGTTCAAGCCCGAATCAAGGGAAAATTCAGGTTGGCCGGTTTGCCGATTACCAACCCGATTGCCGTCGGTGATGTCGTAGATTATGAATTAGAGCAAGAAGAAAAGGGCATCATAAAGACCATCCATCCCCGTAAAAACTATGTAGCTAGACAGTCCCCGCGAAAAAAACATGAGTTGCATTTATTGGCCAGTAATGTGGATCAGGCCATTTTGGTGGTTTCTCTAAAATATCCCGACTTAAAACTGGGCTTTATCGACCGTTTTTTGTTGATGACCGAGCCACAGGATATTCCTACCATCATCGTTGTAAACAAGATTGACCTTTTGGAAGGAGATGATTTTGACTTGCTCGGGGGATTGGCGATGATTTATGAAAAACTCGGTTATCAGGTCTTGGCCGTTTCGGCAACGGAAGGAGACGGGATAAACCAACTAAAAGATTTATTGAAAGGCAAACAAAGCCTGATTAGCGGGCAGTCCGGAGTCGGCAAGTCCACTTTATTGAATGCCTTGGAACCGAATTTGAGTCTCAAAGTGGCCCCCATTTCCGAGTATATGGGCAAGGGACAACATACTACGACTTTTGCAGAAATGCACTCTTTGTCATTCGGTGGACAAATTATTGACACACCCGGCATTAAGACCTTGTCGTTTAACAATTTGGAGCCGCAAGTGGTCGCCCATAATTTTCGAGAATTCTTTGCCGCTTCCGCAAATTGCAAGTTCGGCGGCAATTGCCTGCACCGGAATGAACCCAAATGCGCTGTAAAACAAGCTGTTGAAAACGGAGAGATTAGTGACATCCGTTATGCCAATTACCTTCAAATATTAGAAGAGATTGAAGCCCAAAACCATTGGGAAAGACATACCAAGATGTAGGATTTAGAGTCTATTGAATCACCCCTATAGCGGTAAGAAATAGATAAAGAGAACTACCTAAAATAAGCCAAAAACGGATATCATATATTAACTTTTCTTTCTTTTCGTCGGTGTATTGCATAGGATCATGTTTTTTTTGGATGCGAGCATCATGAAAAAAACGGGGTTTTTATTGTCGTAACTGTTTGGTACTATGCAAATCAGATGCCACAATCATAGAGCAGGAACGAAAGGGAAAGGATAAAGGGTTAAACTTGGGTTAAGGATAAAGGATGAAAGGGGGAGTCTGCTCCGAAAAGTCGGTATCTACTAAGGCTTCATCCGTATGGTTACATGGGGCTAAAGCCCTTAATAGTTTTGCTTCTAGTCCGTTGGTTAAAACCAACGGTAAAGTTAAAACCAACGGTAAAGAAATTCTATTTGACTTCACATGTAACTGTTTAGGTGAGCCTATTTTAAGGCAAAAAATAGGCATTTTTGTGGTTGTTGACGTAGGGACGCACGGCCGTGCGTCCCTACGTAAAAAAATTTAGCAAAAACAGGCGCAAAAAGGGCATTTTCTAGCAAAAATTAGCGGGTGGCTAAATAGTTACCAAAATACTAAGAAACCTCTTTGCGCAAAACTTCCAAGTCCCGAATCAACAATCTCTTACGATTGAAGGTAAGTAAATTACGGGTACGCAATTCATTTAGTACGGTGGTCACCGTTTGGCGAGAAGTGGCGGTCAAATTGGCGATTTCTTGATGCGTAAAAAAGCCTTTGACTAGGGTTTCGTAGCCCACTCTCGTCCCTTTTTTGTCCGCAAGGTCTAATAAAAAGTCAACCACACGGCTTCTGGAATCCTTAAAAACCAGTGATTCTAATCTTTTTTCCATCTCCAGCACTCTGGATCCCATGATTTTAAGGAGGAAAGTTTGTAAATCCGAGCGATCACGGAGCAAGCCTTTCATATCCGCCTTGGACAGCGAACAGAGCGTAGTCAGCTCAAGGGCTTGGGCAAAATCTCTTCGTTTGTCTTCCCCTATTAGAGCCAATTCACCAAACACTTCCCCTTGATGGATGATGGCCTTAAGAATTTCTTTGTCTCCCTCCCCATAGGAACCGATTTTGACTCGACCACTGGTGATATAAAAAAGCATATCGGATTCATCTTTAGGAATGTAGATAAACTCCCCTTTTTTATAGGTTTTATGGACAAAGTTGGCTTCTTGCGCAGCATATTTATTGGGACAAAAAATCCCGGACAAATCAATGTTTTCTAAAAACCAAAATGCATTCTTTCCTGTCATAACCCTTTGTTTTCAACGTGAGCCTTTACACGAAGTCGATGAGCCGGTACACCTGTAATGTCTTTCCAAATTCACCCTTTTCTGCCCCCATACATCCCGCATAAAGTATGGGTAATATACAAAAATTCCCCTTTATTTGTTTTGTAAGTGCTTAGATAGGCCTATTTTTGATTGAAAATAGTAAAACCTAAACCCTTACTTTGTTTGGATACATAGCTAAAACCACTCCAAATCTATAAAATTGTTGGCGTCCATGGTGTAATCCCCAAAACGTCGTAGGGGTTACACAAAATCAATCTAAGATATCATCCTTCACATGAAAAGCCATGGTAATTTTCAGATTTTTATTGACTTTCATGGCTTCTTTTGCCGTAAATTCTGCCTCGGTATTCCGAGCCCAAGCACGCCGGGCAATGCCATTGTTTACGTCCCAATAAAGCATGGCTTGGAGTCTTCTATTGGCTGCCGCAGAGCCATCGAGTACGAGCCCGAATCCGCCATTAATGGCCTCCCCCCAGCCGGTACCGCCCCCATTGTGAATAGACACCCAAGTAGCTCCGCGAAAAGAATCCCCAATAACGTTATGAATAGCCATATCGGCCGTATATCTGGAACCGTCATAGATATTGGCGGTTTCCCGAAAGGGGCTATCCGTACCACTCACATCGTGATGGTCTCGTCCCAAGACAATCGGAGCAGAAATGTCACCGTTTTTGATGGCTTTATTAAACGCTTTAGCGATGGCAATACGACCATTGGCATCTGCGTACAAAATCCTAGACATAGAACCAACCAAAGGAATATTCTTTTTGGCATCTCGAATCCAATTGATATTGTCGAGTAATTGGCCTTTAATTTCCGGTGGTGCTTTCTTGTAAATTTTCTCCAAAACAGCTTGCGCAATGGCATCTGACCGGTACAAATCTGACTTTTTGCCGGAAGTGCACACCCATCTAAAAGGGCCAAATCCATAGTCAAAACACAAGGGCCCCATAATGTCTTCGACATAAGATTTGTATTTATAAATTTTTTCTTCTTTGTTAGCCCAAATATCAGTTCCGGCTTCACCCGCTTCTTTTAAAAATGCATTGCCATAATCCCAAAAATACATTCCTGCTTGAGCCAGCTTATTAATGGCACGGACATGCCTTTTTAGGGATTTCCGGACGGCTTTCATAAATTCTTTGGGGTCTTTGGCTAGCAGTTTTTCTGCTTGCGCAAAAGTATATCCGGCGGGGATGTAGCCCAAATCATTGATATTGTGGAGAGATGTTTGGTCGGAACCGAGTTCGATTTGAACCTTTTCTTTGGCCAATTTTTCCCAAAGGTCAACGACATTACCGGAATAAATGAGCGTAATGGCTTTTTGTGCCTTTCGATTGACTTCAATGGCTTTAAGGAGCTTATCGAGATTGGTAAATACATTTTCTTTATGGATATATCCATCTACGATTCTTTGTTTGACGGCATTGGGGTCTGCTTCCGCAATGACACCTACCGCTCCGGCGATTTCAGACGCTTTGGCTTGTGCACCGGACATCCCTCCTAATCCGGAAGTCACAAAGACACTGCCTCTAAGGTCATTTTGTCCCAATCCTTTACGTCTTCCGGCGTTCAACAAGGTAATCGTCGTACCATGGACAATCCCTTGCGGCCCGATATACATGAAAGAACCGGCGGTCATCTGCCCATATTGGGTGACTCCCAAAGCATTGTATTTGTTCCAATCTTCTTTTTTGCTGTAATTGGGCACCATCATTCCATTGGTAACCACCACTCTTGGCGCATCCTTATGCGACGGAAAAAGACCTAGAGGATGACCTGAATATAGAACTAAGGTTTGCTGGTCGGTCATTTCCGAAAGGTACTGCATAGTCAATAAATACTGCGCCCAATTTTGAAATACCGCACCATTGCCCCCATAAGTAATGAGTTCATGCGGATATTTGGCCACTGTCTTGTCCAAGTTGTTTTGAATCATGAGCATGATGGCCGCCGCCTGCTTCGACTTGGCCGGGTAGGCCGAAATAGGACGAGCATGCATGGCATAAGCCGGTCTAAACCGGTACATATAGATACGACCATACCGATCTAGCTCCTCCGCAAATTCCTTGGCTAAAGTTTTATGATGTTTGGGTGGAAAATATCTAAGCGCATTGCGAATGGCCAATTTCCGCTCTTTTTCCGAAAGGACATCATCTATCATCCTTTTGGGAGCATGAGCCACAGAAGTATCCCTTTTCTGAGCATTAGGAAGTCGGACGGGAATCCCATCACGAATGGCCTTCTTGAAGTTTTGAGTGGTAGCAGACATTTGAATTATTTTTGGCGTAAAATTACCTAATTATTTGTATTTATACTTATATTTATGCGTAATATATAGACCAAATTGATTGGCCGCTAAAATGTCAGAAAAATGGCCTCAAACTTGCACAAATTAGGTAGCCACACAACGATACCCAATAGCCACAACCCAATCAATTTGTTCTTTGTATAAAAATCCGTCAAACCCGAAAAAATAATAAAAATGAATAAAACCAAAAAAGTAGCCTTAGCAGCTCTTCACTCAGAACATAAAAAATGGAATAGCCAGTTAGATTTTTGTAAAGATGAGATAAAAGTATTTGAATCGAGACTAAGTGAGCTAGTTCAGCGTTTTACAGCACAAAAAGTATTAGCCGAAATCGAGCGATTTCAGAATCAGTTTATCCGACAAAAAGAAGTCATCGACATTCTCCATCATAAGATTGGAGAAAGACACAGAGAATTAGAATCTTTTTCGCGCAAGCATCCCGGACTAACAGCCTTAGCCGTGCATATCGACCATCAGGACTTGAGGGAGGAGATGGATTCTTTTACTAGGATTTACAACGAAGTAAAAGCAGACTATAACAAGTTATTGTTACGGCTATTGTAGCCCCTACATTCCACTTGCAACCATTTCAATTAGTGTCCGGCTGCTTCTTTAGCTTTAATGCTAAGCGTAGCGTGTGGTACTGCCCTTAGTCTTTGCTTGGAGATGAGCTTACCGGTCGCCCTGCAAATGCCATAAGACTTATTTTCGATACGAATCAGGGCATTCCTAAGGTGACGAATCAGTTTCTTTTGACGGGAAGCCATGGTAGAAAGTCTTTCACTCTCGATGGTATTCAAGCCGTCATCCAACCCGCGAACCTTGGCATCTTCAGTTTGTCCGTGCTCTGCAAGTTGCTTTAAGTAATAAGCCAGTCTGTCTTCTGCTTCGGCGATTTTCTCTTCGACAATAAGCTTGAATTCTTGTAATTCTTCATCGCTATATCGTAGAGATTCTGTTGCTTTTTTGGTCATAGGTCTTCATTTTTGTTAAAAAACAGAAATAGATAAATAAGACGGGCGGGTAAAAATTTCTTTTCGTTATGCAAAGGTAGTGAATGGGATGAAAAAAAAGTGTTAAATTTTTCTTAAACAAAATTTAATTTTACGCCACACCTATTTTACGGTATAAAAAATGGAATTCTGTTCCTTTTTTCTGAGAAAACGGGAAATATTTTTTTTACTCTAAAATAATGTCACAACGAAAACCCCTACATTAACCTGATGAAAGGCTAAACGTAGGTAAAATACTATAACATTATTCAAAAAATTAGTTAGCACACCCAAAAGTATCGGAATGCTAACCAATTCAGATTTTTGGCCCTTACTTCACGAGAAAGGTAACCTTCAAGTTGACACGATAAGACGAAACTTTACCGTCTTTCACCGTCACACTTTGGGACTGCACAAAGGCAGAGCGAATATCCTTGATGCTTTTAGAAGCCTTTTTCACGGCTTTGGCAGTAGCATCTTCCCAGCTCTTGTTAGAGTCTCCTAGGATTTCTATTACTTTTAGTACTGACATATTAGTCTTTTTTTTTGATTAGGAATAGGGTTCAATGACTTCGCAACCGAAGCTGGTTATCACAACGCAAAAAAGCTGCCAATATTACCTGCTTAGGTTTCGGTATAGCGATTTAGCAATTTAGCGGTATAGGCGCAAGAAAATTTACAAAAATTTGTGGCAAGGTAGAGAATCAAAGGGCGACAGAAACTGCTTTCATTTTTTTTAATGGGACTGTCCTTATCCTATTAGCTGCGGGCTTCAAGTACTAAAACTTTGAGCCTACCCCAAAAAACAAGGAATCATAGGCAAAGAAAATTAGTGCCTAGTCTAAAAAATTGCTATTCTTTTCGCAACTTTGTGCTTTCGCTAATAACTTGTGGAGGCTTTTGTCGTTATGGGTAAAGTCAAAAAAACACCCATTCGCAACCAATCAGACCAAAATCAGCTTGTTTTGAATAAAAGGACTATTATAGCAATTTCATTATTTGTCATCATTTTGGGGCTCGACCAATGGCTCAAATTTTGGGTAAAAACCAATATGAACTATGGGGACTTGATTCCCATCCTGCCCAACGGGAAGGGATTTATACATTTTGTAGAAAATCCGGGCATGGCCTTCGGGCTAGAATTGGGCGGCAAATGGGGCAAAATCTTACTCACCTTACTCCGAATCATCTTCATCATCGCTTTGGGGGGCGCACTACGCTTCCTAATCAAAGAAAAAGCGCCCATTCCCTTCATTATTGCCATTACGCTTATTTTGGTCGGTGCCATGGGCAACATAGTGGATAGTATTTTTTATGGTGTCATCTTTTCTGATAGCCCTTATCACGGTGGTATCGCTCAATTTTTGCCCCAAGGCGGAGGATACGGCTCTTTATTAGAGGGAAAAGTCGTCGATATGTTTTACTTTCCTTTACTAAAAACCACCTATCCGGATTGGTTTCCGGTATTACATGGCCAATCTTTTGAATTTTTTAGGCCGGTTTTCAATATTGCCGATGCGTCCATTTCCATAGGAGTCTTGAGTATTTTCTTGTTTATGCGCAAAACCTTCAATCGTTATGCCCAATTTCAACCCAAACAAAAGGAGAGCACCAATCAGCCCCTTGCGGAAAATCAGGAAGCTTCTAATTAAGGCTTTGTCCAAGAAAGAAAGTGGTGAGTAGTGAGTGGTGAGTAGTGAGTGAGAAAAAATCTACCGGAAATTAAATCTGCGGAAAAAGTAGAGTTAAAGATTTTCAGGTTGGACTCTCTGAAAAGTCGTATGTAGTGGTTTGATCTTGGCTTCCCAAAATTATGTTTGGCTACAATGCCCTAGTGCAGCGTGGTGCCGCTCCCATGGAGCTATTTCCCTACTATTTTAGTCTTACAAAGATATCGCACCGATGGGGCTCAGGCTTATGTATTTCTACTATTTCATCTATTGGCAGCCCCGTAGGGGCGACACCATTGTAACAGACAACATCGCACGATACTAGAAGCCCCAGCGGGGCGACACCTTGTCTCGGTCGCACTAGTTATAAAGAATCCAAATAAAGTTTTGTGGACTCAAGAACAAACCACCACACCCGACTTTTCGGAGCAAACTCAACGGTATAACAGGTAGGCAGCAAAGAAATCTTGCTACTTGAACGCCGAAGGCAATCAACCAACTCTCACAACTAGCTGATTACCAGTGCTATCGCTTAAATAGTCAAACAAAACTCCAAACAGGATAAAATTTTAGTTATTTTAAAATTGAACACTTTTCAGAGCAGACTCAAATATCGAAGAGTCATACCTAATACAGATGGCACGAGACTTAATCATAACCTCCTAACAAACAAAAGCCTATACGACTATTCAGTCACTTCGCTAGAAAATCGATCAATGGCATTCACAGCATCCCGGATTTTGGAGTAATCAATAGCATAGTTAATAAACTTGCCATCACGTTTTGTAATCACTAAACCTGCTTGCCGTAAAATTTGGAGATGTTGAGAAGTAATAGACTGCTTTAAGTCGAGTTCTTTATAAATACTTTTCACATTCACTACATGATGCTTATCAATATAGTCTAAAATCTCAAGCCGAAGGGGGTGTGTCAATGCGCGTAGAATTTCCGCGGAAACCTTGACCTTCCCAATATTAATACTGGTCATAGCTTTTCCCATTATGTTGTATGTTTTGTAATAGTCAAAGCAAAGATGGTTATTTTTCACCAACTAGCCAACAAAAAGCAAAAAAAAATGCTAAAACAGAGACTGTTTCAGCATTTTCATCCAACATATTCAGGAATTTCCCAAATATAATTTATTTGACATGGTCTTACGAGGCCAATTCTTCTACCAAACGAGAAATCTGATCAATGCGATCTTCATTCACCGAATAGTAAATAAACTTACCTTGTCTAGTCGTTTTCACCACACCGGCACGACGCAAAATCGCCAAATGCTGGGAAGCAACAGACTGCTCCAAACGGAGCTTCACATAAATATTAGTCACGGTCATTTGACCATCGGCCTCAATCAACTCCAGCATCTTTTGACGCAATTTGTGGTTGACGGCACGCAATACTAATACTGCTTTTCTTAACTCGATATAATCAAGCTTAATGTCATTGTCGCCTTTTTTCAGCACGACAGTTTCGTTCTCTTGTTTTCTCATTACTATGTTTTTTCAATAATTAAACAACAACAACATAAAGGCAACTTTTATACCAAAAAATCCCCTATATCAAATTTGTTGTCATTTGTTTGATGGTTCAAAGGTATCACAAATTTACTTTTTTTGTTATATTTAAAACGAATATTTTTACTTTTTTTGTACTTTTTTCTGAGAAAACGGGCATTTTTTAGCATTTAGCGGACAAAAACAACTTTTCAAGCCACTTCTTCCCTTTATTTTTTCGCCAAAAAATCATCAAATAATTGTTAAAAAATTATCACTGTTCAGCATAAATCACTCTAAATCTAAGTAGGGACTCACCGTGAGACCGCTAAATCGCTGTACCATAAACCTACGTTATTGAACCTTTGGCTTGGTAATATTCGGTGGTTTCAAGTAAAAAGGTGTATGCCCCGCCAAATCCACAAAGGCTTTTTGCCGAAAGGCAACCAATCCGGGCAACACTAAATGAGTAGAAGACAGCACCGTTTCCACAAAAACAAAGGATTTCCCTGTATATAAGGTCTTTGATTTTTCAACCCCACTTCCGCACAAGACTATTTTTCGGTTCGAAGGCAACCATTCATCAAAAGTTTTTTCCGTAAGGACAACTGCACTCTTGGGGAATATCTCTTCCATATTGGCATCATAACCGGCCATATACACCTCCATTCGGCGGGCATCAATCATCGAGAAGTAGAGGGCATCCCCATATTCCGCTTGCGCAAAATAGGCCAATGCGTCCAAACTATTAACCGCCACCAAAGGGATACCTAATCCATAACACAAGCCCTTTGCCGCTGACAACCCGACCCGCAAACCGGTGTAAGAGCCGGGGCCGTCACTAACCACGACTCCATCCAAGTTTTTCATCTCTTTGCCGGCTGTTTGGAGTGCCTTTTCTATCAAAAGAGTTATTTCTGAAGCATGCGAATAACTCTCTGTGGATTCTTGCAACGAAAGCACATCTTTGCCGTAACTAATACAAACAGAGCAAATCTCCCCTGAAGTTTCGAGAGATAAAAGCAGTGGATTCATAAATAACAATTATTTTACAAGTGGAATCAACAAGTAAGTTGTGGCTTTCAACAAAAAAACTTACTTTGTCGTTTAGTTATCTAATGACAAAGGTAAGGCATATTTTGCGTCTTACCACCAAAACCAAGCACATGTTGAGATTTCATGCCACGGCACTGTTTACTTTCCTATTCGTTTTGGGGGTTCCTATCCGCCAAAAGACCATCCATTCTAAGCATCAAGATATAACATCGCAAAATGAGCAGATCTGGGTGGATTCCGTTTTTAACAGTATGACGGATGACGAACGACTCGGCCAATTATTTATGATTCGGGCGAATCGAAAAGCACACGATACCGACCTAAACAAAAAGGCAGAAGAACTAATCAACAATTACCACGTCGGTGGTGTCTGCTTTTTCAAGGGACATCCATCCGATCAATTGCAATTGACCAACCACTTTCAAGCCATCTCCAAATTTCCTTTGATGATTGCCATTGATGGAGAATGGGGGGTGAGCATGAGATTGGATAGCACGATTGTTTACCCACACAATATAGCTTTGGGTGCCATTCGCCAAAACAGCCTAATCTATCAAGCCGGTAGCGAAATCGCTAAAGATTGTGTCCGGCTAGGGATTCACGTTGATTTTGCACCGGTCAGTGATGTCAATAACAATCCCAATAACCCAATTATCAATGACCGCTCTTTTGGTGAAAACAAATACAATGTCTCTGCCAAAAGCTTTATGTATATGCTGGGGATGCAAGACCAAAAAGTGATTGCTTGCGCCAAACACTTCCCCGGGCATGGAGACACGGATGTAGATTCGCACAAAGACCTTCCGACAATTCCGCATAGCTTAGCTAGGCTAGACTCCTTGGAGCTTTACCCCTTCAAAGTACTCATCAATCAAGGTGTAAAGAGTATCATGGTCGCTCACCTTAACATTCCTGCCTTAGACACCAGCAAACACCGCCCAACGTCCCTATCCCAAAATGTAGTCACTAATCTACTCCAGCATAAGCTCAAGTTCAAAGGACTCATTTTTACCGATGGCCTAGAAATGAAGGGCGTAACCAAATATTTCAAACCGGGCGAAGTCGAAGCGGAAGCCATCCTTGCGGGAAATGATATTCTCTTACTCCCCGGAGATACGCCTGCAGCCTTCAAAACCATCAAACAATATATTGCTGATGGCAGATTGACTTGGGAACGTATTTACGAAAGTACCAAAAAAATACTCCATGCCAAATATCAAGCAGGCTTAAATGACTACCATCCCAAACCCTTGGCGCATCTCTACGAAGATCTCAACCACCCCCGCAAAAAAGTACTGAAAAGAAAACTCATTGCCAATGCCCTGACCCTAGCTCGCAATATAGAGGACGTCGTCCCTATCAAGGACACCAAAAATCAAAAAATTGCTGTCGTTAGCATCGGAGAGACGACCCAAAGCACCTTCCAAAAGACCGCACTAAAATACGGCAATTTCTCCTACTACAATACCCCCAAAGTCGTATCTAACGACAGAAGAAAATCCATCTTAACCCTGACCCAAAACAAAGACCTTGTCATCATCGGACTCCATGACATGAGCCGTCACCCGTCCAAGCACTTTGGCATCACTCCGTCATCTCGAAAACTCATCGAAGACCTAGACGCCAAGCACAAAGTACTCGTGGTCATCTTCGGGAATCCCTACAGCCTAAAGTATTTTGAGAGTCTGCAAAATGTCCTAGTCGCCTACCAAGATGATGACGACACACAGGACTTAGCAGCCCAAGCACTCTTTGGAGCCAACAGCATCACCGGACGATTACCGGTCACAGCGTCCGAAGGCTTTATTGCCGGCCAAGGTGTCCCCATCAAAAATATTCAACGATTTGGCTTTACCATTCCTGAAGCCGTCGGGGTAGATTCCAAGACGCTTACCGCAATAGATACTATTTTGGACGAAATGATTCGTATCAAAGCCGCCCCCGGAGCACAAGTACTCATTGCCCGTAGAGGAAAAATCATCTACCAAAAAGGATACGGTTATCACACCTACAGCCAAAAGAAACCGGTACGCAACGATGACATTTATGATTTGGCTTCGATTACCAAAGTGGCTGCCACTACCGTTTCCTTAATGAAATTATACGACGAAGGCCTTTTTGATATTAATCAAACACTAGATGCCTATTTACCGGAAGTAGCCGGCACAAACAAAGCAGACCTTGCCGTCAGAGACATTCTAGCTCACCGGGCTCGACTAAAACCTTGGATACCCTTTTACAAAGAGACAATGGTCTCCGTAGGAAGAAGACGCCGGCACCACCGAAGAAGAAAGATTTTGTCCAAAAAATTATATCACAAAAAAAGTAGCATCGGCTATTCCGTCCCGGTGGCCAAAGGTATCTTTATGAAGGATAGCTACATGGATAGCATTTGGCAACGGATATATGACTCCGACTTACGCAAAACCGAAGGCTATAGATATAGCGACTTAGGCTTTTACTTATTTAATCGAGTCATCCAAAACATTACACATGAACCGGAGAATGTGTATGTCAAAAAGAATATTTACGATAAGCTTGGGCTACATACCATGACCTATTTGCCCCTAAACTACTTTGACAAACAACGCATTATCCCTACGGAGCGAGATCATTACTTTCGCAAAACACTAGTTCAGGGCTATGTCCACGACATGGGTGCCGCCATGTTGGGGGGTGTTTCAGGTCATGCCGGATTATTTTCGGATAGCTATGACTTAGCGGTACTTTTTCAGATGCTTTTAAATGGGGGTACTTATGGTGGAAAGCGTATTTTATCGCAAGATGTCGTTCATTTATTTACACAAAGAGTCCCCGAAGACACACGGCGGGGATTGGGTTTTGACCTAAAAGAATTGGCACCTAGTACGTCTTATCCCCGGCGCAAAGAAAACATGTCGCCCTTGGCTTCTGACTCTACTTTCGGGCATTTAGGATTTACCGGCACTTGCGTTTGGGCCGACCCCGACAAAGACCTAATATATATATTTTTATCCAATAGAACTTACCCTTCTATGCACAATGGCAAGCTAAATAGAGCCAACATCCGCCCGCGCATCCAATCCGTTATCTACAAAGCGCTGTTGGATTAGCCCTTTCCAAATATTGACGTCCATTTCCCAAGTTATCACAAATCCTTTTCCGGCTTTTGCCAACCGCTTACTCTTATGAGCTGCCAACCGGCGGCCTCACAAAAACAACAAATTCCGTATCTTTGCCCAAAATCACAAAACTTGACCTACACCCTCTATGCAGAAGTTGTATTACCGCTGCCCTTGCCAAGGGTCTTTTCGTATGCGGTGCCTGAAGAGTTTGTCTCTAAACTCCAATTTGGGATTCGAGTAGAAGTCCCTTTCGGAAAAAACAAGCGATATTCGGCCTTGGTCGTCAGTTTGAGTAACACACCTCCTGAAGGGTACAAGGTCAAGCCCATTATCAATATCTTGGATGATGAGCCCATTATTTATCCTGTACAATATCAGTTTTGGAAATGGATTGCCGGTTATTACTTTTCGACTGTTGGGGAAGTAATGAATGCTGCCCTACCGGCTTATCTAAAATTAAGCGGAGAGACCAACATCTTGCTCAGCCCCTTGTATTCAGATAACTTTGAGCACCTTTCGGAAAAAGAATATTTGATAGCCAGCGCTTTGAAAAACCGGGAAGAATTTTCGATTGACGAAGCCCGAAAAATCCTAGACCAAAAAACCGTCATGCCCATCATCAAAAAGATGTTGGACGAAAAAATCATCTACCTGCACGAGACGCTCAAAGAAAAATATAAGCCCAAAAAAGTACTTTGTGTGCGCTATGCCGAGCCTTATGCATCCGATTCTTCCAAATTAGCGCAAGCCTTCGAACTCACCAAGTCGGCACCCAAACAAACAGAAACCTTACTCGCCTACGCCCAATTATCCAAAACCAAAACGGATATCCGCAAGCAAGAGCTCTATAAAATGGCCAATTCATCTGCCGCCGCTCTCAACGGCCTAGTCAAAAAAGGCATTCTCGAAATCTACGATAAAAATATTAGCCGGATTGAAACCTACGATGATGATTTGGCGCAAGCCCATCCACTCACCGCACAGCAGACGAGAGCCATCGGCGAAATAGACCGTCATTTTGAAGAAAAAAATACCGTCCTGCTTCACGGTGTCACCGGCTCGGGCAAAACACGGGTCTATATCGAAAAAATTTGGGAAGCCATCAGCAATGGCGGACAAGTCCTTTACATCCTGCCGGAAATTGCCCTAACCAGCCAGATTATCGGTCGCTTGCGCCAAATATTTGGAGATGACATTGTCGTCTATCACTCCCGCCTAAACAACAATGAGCGCGTCGAAATCTGGCAGCAAGTCCTAGAAGGGAAACCGATAGTGCTCTCCGCAAGATCCGGCGTATTTTTGCCTTTTCAGCATTTAAAATTGCTCATTGTCGATGAAGAGCATGACCAAAGTTTTAAGCAATTTGACCCCGCACCTAGGTACCATGGACGTGATGCGGGCTTGATGTTAGCCAACCTATTCAAAGCAAAAAGCATTCTGGGTACAGCGACCCCATCACTAGAGACTTACGTAAATGCGAAAAACAATAAATATGGCTTAGTCTCCATGCCCGACCGGTTCGGTAACATCATGCTACCCAAGATTTTTTTGGTGGATCTAAAGAAAGAAGCTAAAGAACATAAATTACAATCCCATTTTTCTAGCTTTCTATTGGACGAAATCAAGGCCACCTTAGCCAATAAACAACAAGTCATTCTTTTTCAAAATCGACGCGGATACGCCCCCACCCTAACTTGCAATGCCTGCGGCTGGTATAGCGAATGCAAAAATTGTGATATCGGTCTGACTTATCACAAATATTCTGATAATCTTCGCTGCCATTTTTGCGGATTCCACCAAAAGCTCCCCCATGCCTGTCCGACCTGTGGCACCCAACCATTGACGTTGGCCGGATTTGGCACCCAAAAAATCGAAGAAGAACTCAAAATCTTCTTTCCACAGGCCAAAACCGGACGAATGGATTACGATACCACCGGCGGGAAAACCGGATTTGAGCGAATTATCAATGCCTTTGATGCCCGAGAAATAGAAATTTTGGTCGGCACCCAAATGGTCACCAAAGGATTAGACTTTGACAATGTAGGGCTCGTGGGCATCATGAGTGCCGATCAACTATTATTCTTTCCTGACTTCCGGGCGGCCGAAAGAGCTTTTCAACAAATGACCCAAGTAAGCGGCAGAGCCGGACGAAAAAACAAACGCGGGAAGGTCGTTATTCAGGCATTTCAAAGCACACACCCGGTCATCAAAGACGTAATGGATGGCCAATTTGAGACATTCATTCAACGGGAATTGGCCGAAAGAAAGGCCTTTGGCTATCCACCCTACATGCGACTCATACGCTTAACCATCAAACATCGTCAATACCAAAATGTAGAAACCGGCGCCAAACTCGTTGCTCACATCCTAAATCGGGGAATCAAAGGACAAGTTATCGGCCCGGCGTGGCATGCCATTCCCCGTATCCGCAACCAATATCAGATGACTATTTTAATCAAACTGAGTCGCCAAAAAGGCATTCTAGCCCATACACGCTCCATACTTGACCAAGCAATCGTTTCTTTGAAGTCCCAAAAAGGATTGTCAGGGGTTCGGGTTAATGTTGATGTAGATCCTTATTAGAAAAAAATTCCGCAACCAGCGAAGCGATTCAACGAACGAAGTCCGAAGAACAACTCGCAAATTAAGAGCACCGAAGGCAATTAACGGTGTAACGGTTTAACGGTTTAACGGGTAGGCAGCTAAAAAATCTTACAACTATACCAAATACAGAATCCCAAATCTCTCAACTAGCAAAGCTTGCGAACGAATCAACTTCTTCAACTTTCTCAACTAACAGAATATCGAATGTAGAATTCCGAATGTCGAATAATGAAGTAAAATCCCCGACAAAAACCCAAATCATCTCAACCAGCGAAGCGCTCAACCACGAAGTCCGTATCCACGATAGTAATCGGGACGAGTTCTCAACCTAGAGAGCCGAAGGCGAACGTCTCAACTTTCTCAACTTCTTCAACTAGCGACCTATTCTTCCTCATCTTTCTCTTTCAGGCCATCCAGCAACTGATTGACCCGATACATTTCATCAACCGTATCGTCCAGAAAGAAGTGCAATTCAGGGAGTCGGCGGATTTTTTTGCCAATTCTTTGCGCAAGCCGCCCCCGCAACATCGTCGTAGATTTTTGCATCAAATCAACCACTTCCTGTTTGTCTTCTCCATTAAAAATACTCAAATAAATCTTGGCTATCGCAAAATCGGGCGTCACATCCACAGCGGTAACCGTCACTAATTTATCGTGGCCATAAATATAAGGCCCTTCCGCTTGCAGTACAGTGCTAAACGAACGGCGAATCATCTCGCCTACTTGTTTTTGTCTTTTTGATTTCATCTTCCGGATATTAATATCGAATGCAAAGTTATGTGTTTATGCTACAGTAAGCAAATTTAAACACCGAACGAATTGGTTTTATACATCAACCTAGCTGATTGGACACTCGGGTAAAAAATCTTTCCCGCCCACTGAAGATTAAGAATAAGGCAAATTTTCTTATCTTTGCCTTCGCACCACCAGCCCATCTAAACGCTAGGCGTGCCCTTTATTTTGAAGTACTTCAACTATGAGTAAGCTTTTAGACACCCCAATCGAATACCTAAAAGGCGTTGGTCCTGCCAAGGGCAAGGCCTTGCGCAAGGATTTGGGTATCAATACGTTGGGTGACTTGGTAGAGTATTTTCCATTTCGTTATATTGACAAAACAATAATCTTACCCATTAACCAGATTACTGACGCCCACCAAGAAGTCCAAGTCAAAGGAAAGCTTCTGCGATTCTCACACGAAGGCGTGGGGCGAGCTAAACGGCTTTCCGCTATTCTACATGACGGGACGGGGTCTTTGGATTTAGTCTGGTTTCAAGGGGCTTCTCGGGTAGCCAACGTCCTAGAACAGGGCAAGACTTATCTTGTCTATGGCCGGCTTCAAAAATTTAGAAATCGCTACAGCATCGCCCATCCTGAAATCGAACTGCTCTCCAATCTTGCCGATGCTTCTACCCTATCCACCTTGGCACCGGTGTATTCATCGACGGATAGCTTGCGCAAAAAAAGGCTAGATGGCAATGGTTTTCGACGCTTAACAAAAACACTCATTAGCCAAATTAAACCACCTGACATTCCGGAGACACTGCCGCCCTATCTTTTGGAAAAGACACGGCTCATTTCTCGATTTGAAGCCATCAAGAAAATTCATTTTCCGGCTTCCGCAAAAGAAAAAGAACAGGCCTTAAACCGGCTTAAATTTGAAGAGCTATTTTTTGCACAGCTTCGAGCCATTCATAGAAAATATAAAAATTACAGAGAAATCCCCGGCTACCGTTTTGATATTATTGGGGATAAATTTAATCAATATTTTAATGACATTCTCTCCTTTGAACTCACCGGCGCCCAAAAAAGGGTACTTAAAGAAATACGCGCCGACTTAAAGTCCGGCCGCCAGATGAATCGGCTACTTCAAGGAGATGTTGGCAGTGGCAAAACGGTCGTAGCCCTGATGAGTATTTTGATGGCAATTGACAATGGCTTTCAAGCTTGCATGATTGCCCCGACAGAAATATTGGCCATGCAGCATTTTCTCGGAATTGAAGAAGAAGCTCGTCAGTTGGGCCTACAAATCGCCTTCTTGGCCGGATCCGTTAAAGGAAAAAAAAGAGCAAAAATTTTGGAGGCTTTGGCCTTGGGGCAAATTGATATTTTAATTGGGACGCATGCTGTTTTGGAAGAGCCGGTAATCTTTAAAAACCTTGGACTGGCCATTACGGACGAACAACATCGTTTTGGTGTCGAGCAAAGAAGTAAACTTTGGCGCAAAAGCAAACCCAACCCACCCCACATTTTGGTCATGACGGCCACGCCCATTCCCAGGACTCTGTCCATGGCCTTCTATGGCGATCTGGATGTATCCAAAATAGATGAGATGCCTCCCGGACGCCAACCGGTAGAAACCCTGCATTTTAGCGAAAGCAAAAGGCTACGAGTCTATGGAATCATGCGTGAAGAAATCGCCAAAGGACGCCAAGTTTATGTCGTCTTCCCCATGATTGAAGAAAACGAAGATTTAGACTTACAAAATCTTCAACGGGGTTATGACTTACTCAGTAATGAATTTCCCCGGCCTGAGTATGAGATTAGTGTCGTCCATGGCAAAATGAAAACCAAAGACAAGGACTATGAGATGCAAAGATTTGTCGAAAAAAAGACCCAAATCATGGTGGCCACAACCGTTATTGAAGTGGGCGTCAACGTACCCAATGCTACTTTGATGATTATTGAAAATGCCAATCGCTTTGGGCTTTCCCAATTGCACCAATTACGGGGGCGTGTCGGTCGGGGTGGCGGACATTCTATGTGCATTTTGATGACCGGATTCAAACTGTCAAATGAAGCAAAGTTTAGAATCAAGACCATGACTGAAACCAATGATGGATTTGTCATTGCGGAAGCCGACTTAAAATTACGCGGCCCCGGAGATATGGAAGGAACCCGCCAAAGCGGAGATTTAAATTTAAAATTAGCCAGTCTCGTAGAAGATGAAAAGATATTGGCTTTCGCCAGAAAATTGGCCATCTTAATTATCGAAAAAGACCCCAAATTAGAGCATCCGGAAAATGCCCTTTTGCGAAAGCACATACAAACCATTGGCCGGAAGGCACTGGGCTGGAGTCATATTAGCTAGGAGTCTATTTTAATATACGCCCCTTGAAAATCTGTCACAAACAAAAAACACAACCCACTAATAACCAATAAGTTATCTCACCATCTTAACACATTCGGCCAATCCTAATACTCACAAAAACCATACAATCATCCCGCTTTTTATGATTATTTCTTTTTTGAAAGAAGCACTCCCCTTATCTTTGTTACAACAACAAAAAGAAAGCACCGGGCAAGGACACAGCAAAAACAATCAAGAGAAATGGCAACAAAAGGAAAATACAGAGCAAATTGGCAGACCAGTACATTGGCGACAAAGTGGCCATCATGAGCAAAAAAAAGAGACCGCCAAACTGAATTGACGGCCTCCATAATACAGGTTAAAAAACTTAACGTATCAGGGTAATATCTCCTTTAAAAACTTTCTCTTTTCCATTTTTCCATCTCACTTTTGCAGCATATACAAAAGTAGCCGGATTCATTGGTTGATTATGATAATTACCATCCCATCCAAGTTCAGGTAAATTGGGATCAAAATTTAATCCTTCATAAACCATGGTACCCCAGCGGTCATAGACACGCAATTCTAAGACCTTATCAATTACTTTTGGATTACCAAATACCGTGAACATATTATTTCGTTCATCCCCACTGCTAGGAGCAAAAATATTAGGAATATACACATCGGGATCAATTACATTCACAGTAATATCTGCCGCAGCCCTACAACCCAAATCATCCACAATCCGAACGGTATAAAGTGTTGTCTCTTCCGGTGAAGCATAAGGATTCAAGCAATCTCCACAGCTCAAAGTCTGGGTTGGATTCCACTCCACTAGAGCCAAATGCTCAGGCAAGACATCCGTAAATACTTCTAACATCGTACTGTCTCCAAAATGGATGTCCACATTAGGATCAACCAAAATCTCAGGTGCTTGGGGCGCCGGCAAGGTAACACTAGTGTTAAACTCACATCCATAGCCATCCTGAACAACCACATCATAACTGCCGGGATCTAAATGACCAAGCTGATTGATTGTCCCAAATGATTGACCACCATTAAAGGAATACACATAAGGCGCTGAGCCACCAACAACAGAATCTATATAGATAACTCCACCATCACCCAAACAATTCGGTAGATCTAAATCCAAAGCCATATCAAAAATACCCGGACTCTTCACAACAGAAATGGTATCTTCTGCTACACAGCCATTCTCCGTATCGACGACACGTACAATATAAACGCCTTCTTCATTAATTATCGGA
>JALVCY010000564.1 GCA_027009605.1 Saprospiraceae bacterium | reverse complement strand
AGAAAAGTAATTTGGCTTTCATTTTGGGGCGGTTATGACTTGGGGCGAACAAAAACGACAAATCCATTTTTTCGATATATTTCCTTGGCATCCGGGAGACCTTGGACGAGATCGATGGCGGTAATCTTACATATTAAATAGGTGGTCTTGTCAACGGCACCGTGCATCAACCAATTTTGGTCGTAAGCTTTGGGGTTGGAGTGGGGGAGAACTCGGCCGTAAAACAAGTGTGCATAGCTTTTGTAGCCCACCGGTTGGATGTAGCAATCTTCGTTTTGTTTGGATTCATAAAATGTAATCGCTGCATTTTGGGTATAGGCTTCAATTTTGTTGATATACAAACTTAGCGTCAGCCAAACAAAGAAAGCCGTCCCGAGAAACAAACCCGTATAGGCGATTTGAACCTTCTTTTTTTGTGTAAGATACCACCAAACTACTGTTATAATCAACCATATCCCGGTGATGCCTTGCCAAAGCTGCCAATTGGGATGGGCTTCCAGATTCGCTTGCGCAAAAAGATCTCGCTCAAATAAGGGCTTTATCAGGTCTATATGCCGGCCGATGTACGGAACTAGCGCAAACAATAAGCCTATGGCCACTCCAACAAATAGCATGACTTTCTTGAGCGAATCAGGAATTTCTTTCGGGTTCTTAAACACTTTGGCCACCGCAAATCCTGCATAATAAGTCAATGGGAAATAGGCCATCGAAGAATAATGCACAATCTTAGTCCGGATGATGGTAAACAAAATAAGTACTACCCAAAAAGTAGCCGACATCAACCGGTTGAAGATGAGTGTTTTATTCTTTTTTCGGATTTCCTTTCGGTAAATAAGTCCCCGAATCGCCAGAAAACTAGCCGGAAAAACGCCCAATAACAAAACAAAAAAATGATAGCCGAAAAATCCACCATGTCCCGCATCCGGTGTACTAAATAGCCGGATTTGGTATTCGATAAAGGTCTTTACAAACCAAGTCCCATGCAAGATTATATCCGGTCCAAACCACAACATCGTGGTCAGCAGCGCTGTCAAAGTCAAGATGGACAGGTGTCGTAGGAGTAGTTTGGTGTTGCTAAATCTACGTATAATCCACTCAATACCAATGACTAATACCGGTATCAAGTAGGCTACAGGCCCTTTGGTTAAGATGCCCAAACCGATGAAAAAACCGGCTAAAGCAGCATACGTATTAGAAGTATATCGAAAAGTCCCATGGCCATGATATTTGGCGAAAGCATATCCATAATACAAAATACCCAAAAACATGAAGTAGTTGAAAAGTGGATCTATTATTCCGGATCGAAAGTACAAATGGGGCAGTATAGAGCCCAAAAAGGCCAATGCCCAATATTTGCCCGCAAGGCGCGTCCCTGTCATCTTGTCCCCGACCCGCATAATCGTCCACAGAGTCAATAAACCGACTAGCGTATTGGGAAGCCTAGCGGCCAACTCATTCACTCCAAAAATTTTCATAGAACCGGCCTGGAGCCAAAAAAAGAGCGGGGGCTTTTCCCAGAAGGGATGAAAATTGATTTGCGGCCGAAAATAATCACCGGAGACCAGCATCTCACGGGCGCATTCCGCAAAATTTATCTCATCCCAATCAAATAGATGGGCATTGCCCGTAAAAGGAATGAAGAATAGCGCTGCTACTCCGAGTATCCACCAATATGTCTTGCCGTAGTTAGTTTCCATTTCCACACGCAAAATTGGGCATTTTTTTATCAAAAATGGAATAAATGGGCAAAAAGTTTTGACTTAGCACTCAAGTTTCGGTTTAGCGGTACTAGCGGTACTAGCGGTGCAACGGTGTAGCGGTATAACGGTATAACGGTATAACGGGTAGGCGGCCACACAATTTAGGTTCTTTTGGGGGGCTTCCCTGTTTTTTTAGCTATTCCCTACTTCTCCACTCTTAAATCTGCAATCTGCAATCTTAATTCCTGTTGGGAAATGCAGGATTGAAGAGTTAAGATTGACGAATTCAGATTTTTGAAGTAAAAGGCGT
>JALVCY010000563.1 GCA_027009605.1 Saprospiraceae bacterium | reverse complement strand
AAAAGGGAAACCCATGGAAGGGTTATCAAAAAGAAACCAAACAAAATTTTGTGGACTCAAGAGCAAACTACTACGTCCAGTTGCCCGTGGCGCAAACTCGCTTCGCTCTTTGCTACATAGCCAAATAAATTTAGCTCTACCATCAACAAACCAAAATCATTTTTACTATCTTCGTGCTAAATTCTTGGCACGATAATCCATTGAAAATGAATGCTTTGTGTTATCAAATAAACTATTTCTCAGGTAATTCTTCAATAAGTTCTAAAATCAATTGAGTTAAAATACTAACATCACTATCTATCGTCCCTTGCATATATTGGTCATAAACTTCCTTGTTGTTGGGTGGATTCAAATTTAATGTAAAGCCCTTCTCCAATGCCAACAATCTTAAAAATTCTCTTTGCGTTCGCCCGTTACCTTCCCGAAAAGGATGTAAATAATTAACATTATCTAAAATTTCAGCTAATATCCTTGCTAATCGTTGTTTATTCTTTTTTGGAGTTTTTTTATAAACGGCTATCAAGGCATCAATGAATCGATAGGCATTTTCAAAATGGGTCATTGGGAAAAATGGTTTGCCGCCTTTACTTATATCTACTTTTCGTTTTTGACCGGCCCAAGAATATATGTCCTGAAATAAATGTCTATGAATTTCAAAAAGACTTTCTATCCCCTTTATTTTAATAGGATTTTCGTAAAGTTCTTGTATTCGTTTCGCAACAACGCTACTTTCAACAAAAAGTAAAACATCCTGATCTGTTATACCTTCTAAATTCCTGAGTACTCCGGTTTTAGGGTCAGTGTAGGTAAAGTCAGGATCAATATACTTATAAGAATTAGACATAAGCCTTTTCCTCTGCAAGTTTTATTAATTCGGTTAATGTAATTTTACCGATTATGTAATCTCTAATAATTTCTATGCCTTTAGGAGTTGGTTCATAGCCTTCAAACATATTGCTTCCTATTGCATTTGCGGTGCTTTCCAAAGTTTTCAAATCAGAAAATTGGACTCCCATAATCGTAAGTTTATGGCGGTCAATATCTATTGTTTTAAACATGTTTCATTCTTTTAGGTAAACTCCTTCAAATATAATCATTTCTTAGAAATTATGTTCAATTACCGTGTCCTTTTTTTTGTATGTGCTTTACCAAGGTCAATTCGCCACTTCGATATGAATAAAATCTCCGAAAAACATCTATAAACCACTCATTATCAATTTTTTATAGCATTCTTTCTGAAAAAAACAGCCTCCCGCTCGTCAGTAAAGAAAGGAACAAAATTTTATTTGATTACTTTAAGGTTACTTGTAGCGGCGACTTCAGTCGCCAAGCTCCAATGCATAAGTATAGGCAATCTTGGCAACTAAAGCAGCCGATACAAAATCAACTTACCTATCGAAGGAAAATCCAAAAAAAAAGGAAAACGGCGGGATTGGTAAGCGAAGAATCACGGTAAACCGCCAAGAACCTACCATTGATTCCGCTAGGCAAAAAATCTACTCCGCCGGAAAGCAAAGCTCTGAACAAAATTTTGTTTGGTTGCCATTCGGTTTCCTTTGAAAAAGGGAAACCCATGGAAGGGTTATCAAAAAGAAACCAAACAAAATTTTGTGGGCTCAAGAGCAAACATCTACTTCCAATTGCCCGTGGCGCAAACTCGCTTCGCTCTTTGCTACATAGCCAAATAAATTTGGCTACTACCAACCGCCAAGCTCACAAAAAGAAAAGCCAAACAAAAGGAAAAAGGCGGGATTGGTAAGCGAAAAATCACGATAAACCGCCAAGAACCTGCTACTGATTCCGCTTTGCAAAATCCACTCCGCCAAAAAGTAAAGAAAGGAACAAAATTTTATTCTGTTTGCCACAAGTCTCCCTTTCGGAAAGGGAGATTTAGTGGGTTAAAATAAAAAAGTAAACAGAATAAAATTTTGTGGTGTCAAGAACAAACCACAATATTCACCTTTTTGGGTAAACTAAATCTTTTACTTCCAATTGCCCGTGGCGCAAACTCGCTTCG
>JALVCY010000562.1 GCA_027009605.1 Saprospiraceae bacterium | reverse complement strand
TGGGTTTTACTTTACCGTTGGTTTTAACCAATGGACAAGAAGCAAAACTACTAGGGGCTTTAGCCCCATTTGGTTACCCAAAAAAATAAAAAAAATGCGGCTAAAGCAATAGATTGGTGGTTTTACCGTCAGTATTAAAAAAAAGTAACTATTTAGCCACCCGCTAATTTTTGCTAGAAAATGCCCTTTTTGCGCCTGTTTTTGCTAAAATTTTCTCACGTAGGGACGCACGGCCGTGCGTCCCTACGTCAACATCCACAAAAATGCCTATTTTCTATCTAAAAATTGGGGCACCTAAACAGTTACAAAAAAAAAAGAGCCACTCAAATGAATGAGTAGCTCTGATATTTGGTATTTTTCGGAGAGTCAACCAAGGCCTTGTGAGCCTTTGACCCTTCACCATTTACCCTTTCCTAGCTGTCCACTTCTTCAAATTCAACATCTTCGACCGCATCGTCACCGCCGGCGGCTGTTTGGTCTTGTGCAGCTCCTGCACCGGAATCCGGAGTAGGTCCTTGTGCAGCTTGTTGCGCATTATAGATGTCTTGGCTGGCAGCTTGCCAAGCAGTATTCATCTTTTCGATGGCCGCATCAATTTGAGCGACATCTTGAGAAGCGTGGGCTGTTTTCAACTCTGCCAAAGCTTCATCAATAGGTGCTTTTTTGTCAGCAGGAATCTTATCTCCGAACTCTTTCATTTGTTTCTCCGTTTGGAAAATCAAACTATCGGCAGAGTTAATCTTTTCTGCTTTTTCGCGAGCAAGTCTATCTTCTTCGGCGTGAGCTTCGGCATCTGCTTTCATCTTAGCTACTTCTTCTTCGGAAAGACCGGTAGAACCTTCAATTCTGATGTGTTGTTCTTTGCCGGTGCCTTTATCTTTTGCGGTAACGCTCAAGATACCGTTGGCATCCAAATCAAAAGTTACTTCAATCTGTGGCACACCACGCGGGGCAGGAGGGATACCGTCTAATATAAACCGTCCTACGGTTCTGTTATCCCTAGCCATCTTACGCTCTCCTTGCAGGATGTGAATTTCTACCGAAGGTTGGTTGTCCATGGCAGTAGAGTAGGTCTTGGTCTTTTTAACCGGAATGGCCGTATTAGCTTCTACAACTACGTCATAGACGTTATTCATGGTTTCGATACCCAAAGAAAGTGGAGTTACATCCAGCAACAATACATCTTTGACATCACCGGTCAAAACGCCACCTTGGATAGCTGCTCCTAAAGCAACCACTTCATCCGGGTTGACCCCTTTGTGTGGCTTGATTCCAAAGAATTTTTCAACCGCTTCCTGAATCGCAGGAATACGAGTCGAACCCCCTACCAAAATGACTTCATCAATTTCACTCTTAGAGACTTTCGCATCTTTGATGGCTTTTTCGCAAGGCTTGATAGAGCGATCGACCAAGTGGTGCGTCAATTTGTCAAATTGAGCCCGGGTCAACTTGTTCACCAAGTGCTTAGGCACGCCGTCTTTGGCGGTGATGTAAGGCAAGTTGATTTCGGCAGAAGTCGCTGTAGAAAGCTCTTTTTTAGCTTTTTCGGCCGCTTCTTTTAGACGTTGCAAGGCCATCGGGTCTTTGCGCAAGTCCATGTTTTCTGCTTTCTGGAATTCATCAGCTAAGTAGTCAATCAAGACAGCATCAAAATCGTCACCACCTAAGTGGGTGTCTCCATTCGTCGATTTGACTTCAAAAACACCATCATCGCTCAATTCCAAGATAGAGATATCAAATGTACCGCCACCTAAGTCATAAACCGCAATGGTTCTGTCTTTTTTCTCATTGTTAAGACCATACGCCAAAGCAGCGGCAGTAGGTTCGTTGATAATTCTGGCGACTTTAAGGCCGGCGATTTCACCTGCTTCTCTAGTCGCTTGTCTTTGGGAATCATTGAAGTAAGCCGGAACGGTGATGACCGCTTCTTTTACTTCTTGCCCCAAGAAATCTTCTGCATTTTTCTTCAATTTTTGAAGAATCATGGCCGCAATTTCTTGAGGGGTATATTTTTTGCCGTCGATTTCAATTCTGACAGTGTCATTAGGTCCTTTGACGACTTTATAAGGTACCTGTTTGATTTCGTTGGTTACTTCAGAATAACGCAACCCCATGAAACGCTTAATAGAAGAAAGCGTTTTTTGTGGATTGGTAATGGCTTGACGTTTGGCAGGATCACCTACTTTTCTTTCGCCATCATCTAAGAAAGCAACTACGGAGGGAGTCGTTCTCGCTCCTTCTTCATTCGGGATGACAGTAGGTTCATTTCCTTCCATTACAGCTACGCAAGAGTTGGTAGTACCTAGGTCAATTCCAATAATTTTACCCATTTTTTATAGTTTTTTTGATTGTTTACAAATTCGTTCATTGACTACTCATCAATCCCTGTGCCAACGGTTTTTTCTGCCGATTTGGCATAAAACCGGGGTTTTTTGGCTGATGTTATGTCATATTTTGTGGTTTTGGCCTGCTTTTTTGTCTTGCGACGAAATGAGTATGGCTTGAAAGGTCGGGGGAAGCTTGCTCGCTGCGCTGTTACTCCGAAGCCTACGCCATCTGTTGCTACCGGCTTCGCCGTGTTGTTGCTGTTGTAGATTTTGGTAAGGATGGAATTATTGCCACGAACCAACGTGATTTTCAAAATCTACCACAAGAAGCCATCCCAATCCCCAAGCTGGTAGCCCATTAACCAATGAATCCCCAAGATTTTGGAAATCTAAACCCAAGAAACTCACCTTCCAAAGCCAAAATCAACGGGAAAACCAACCTAGCCACGCACGAAGTGCAAGCAACCACAGCAACAGGGAAGGGTGGCAGCCCGACCGAGAAACAAAAAAATTATCCCAAATGACCAAGCCATTCATGCAAAATGACAATTGTCATTTTAATACTACTTACTTATAGAAAAATATCACTACATTTGTCGCTTGCTTTTGGGGCAACCAAAGCATGAGAAAATCGTTTCATACATTGATGTTTCTTCGTCAATTGCAAAAAAAAAGAACTATAAATTATGGCAAATCAAGATGTGAAAGTCTGGAAAGGGATTAAAGCACCCAAATTTCCCGGCAAAAGAATGACCATCAACGGTAATACCTTGGTGGCGACCACCGAAGGGCTAATTGCCGATGCAGGGATATTCTATCCAATTACTCCTTCCACGGAAATGGGAGAAACTTTTCAATTCCTTTATGCAAAGGGGCAATTAAATGCTTTTGGTAAGCAGTTGACGGCCATCGAAACCGAAGGAGAACACGCCGCTCAAGGGGGCGCTATCGCTATGTCCGTTACCGGAAAAAGAACGGTGAACTTTACTTCCGGACAAGGGATTGTTTATGGTTTGGAACAATACTATCATGCACCGGGCAAGTTGAGTACCATGGTGCTCGAAGTGGGGGCTAGAGCCTTGACCAAACATGCCTTAAACGTACATGCCGGGCATGATGATGTCTATGCGACTTTGGATACAGGTTGGATTGTATTGTTTGCCAAAGATGCACAGCAGGCAGCTGACCAAGCCATCATCTTGCGTCGAGTCACCGAAGATACCTTAAATCCCGGCATCAATGCCATGGACGGCTTTTTGACGACCCACTTGGAGCGTACCTTCTTTATGCCCGAAGCGGCTTTGGTGAGAGAATTTTTGGGGGATGCCGATGATATTATCGAATGTCGTACGGAAGCCCAAAGAGTCATCTTCGGGCCCACTCGTAAAAGAGTACCGGCGGGGATTGATTTGAAAAACCCGATTCTACTCGGCCCCGTCCAAAACCAAGAACACTATATGAACGGGGTGGCCGCTCGTAGAAATAATTTCTCTGAAGGCATTTTAGACTTCTTAGAAAAATCTTATGATGATTTTGCCGCTTTGACGGGTCGTCAATACGGCCTAATCTCCGAGTATAATACAGAGAATGCCGATACCGTCTTTGTCTCCATCGGTAGTTCTGCGGAGAATATCGAAGCCATGGTGGATTATTTGAAAGAGACCCGCAATGAAGAAGTGGGTGTCATTCATGTCAATGTGATTCGCCCGTTTCCGGAAAATGCCATTATCAAAGCCCTAAAAGGGAAGAAGAATGTCATCATCTTAGAGCGGACGGATGAGCCTTTGGCGGGAGATAATCCTTTGACCAGAGATATTAAAGTGGCTTTGGCGAAAGCCGAAGATAACTTCAAAACCAATGCTTACGAAGGATTAGAAAAACTTAATCCGGAGACGGAGAAACCAATGATTTTCAGCGGAGTATATGGCTTGGGTTCAAGAGATTTTAGACCGGAAGGCATTATCGGTGCGTATGATTTTGCGAAAGGCCGGATTAAGCGAAAAGACGGAAAAGGTATCGAAGACGGTGTCCGTTTCTTTTATGTGGGGATTGATCATCCTTATGCGGTGGTTTCTGACGAGACCCCTTCCGGCTTGCCTGAAAAGGCCATTGCCATTCGTTTTCACTCTATCGGCGGATGGGGCATGATTACGACGGGTAAAAATATGGGTAGCATCTTGGGTGATTTGGCCGGATATGTGGCCAAAAGAGATAATCGCTACGATGCCAACGGCGAATTGGAAGAGATTATCCATATCTCCGCCAACCCCAAATATGGTTCTGAAAAGAAAGGAGCACCAACCAACTACTTCTTGGTAGCCGCTCCGGAACGGGTAAAAGTCAATGCCGACCTACGACATGTGGATGTGGTATTGTGTGCCGACCCAAAGGTCTTTTTGCATACCAATGCCTTACAAGGATTAAAAGAAGGCGGCGCTTTTGTGTGGGAATCCAACGAAGAGAACCCTGCCGATGCTTGGAATTACATCCCCACCAAATATCGTCAAGAAATCATTGATAGAAATATCAGAGTCTATATCTTGAATGGTTTTAAGATTGCGAAAGCAGCCACAGAAAGAGAAGAATTACAGACCCGGATGCAAGGGAATGCCTTCTTGGGAGCCTTCTTTGGTGTGTCTTCCTTCTTGAAGGATTATAATATCCCTAAAAAGGAATTTGAAGAAACCATCCATGCACAGTATGTCAAAAAGTTCGGCCGATTCGGAGATGATGTAGTCAACTCTAATATGACCGTCATGAAAGCCGGTTTTGAGCAAGTGAAGCAAGTGCCTATCGGAAAGGTGGATGCGCCCGATGCTTCCGATTTTGTAGGCCATGTGATTAGTCCTTGCGGTATAGATATTCCTACGTTCCCGAAAGATAAAGAAGGCAAGAGCCCGATACATACGGTGACTGCTTTTGATGCGGAGTTTAGAGCAGGCTATGGCTACAATCAGCCTTCTACGCCTTTGGCATCGGTGGGCTATATGGCCAGTGCAACCGGAGAGACCGCAAGTAAATATGTGGCCAGACGAGCCATTCCTAAGTTCTTGGAAGAGAATTGCACGCAGTGTATGGAGTGTATTTCGGTGTGCCCGGATACGGCGATGCCTAATACGACCCAAGATATTAGCCAGATATTGAAGACCGCAATTAATTATTACGTGTCTGACGGCTTTGCACGAAATGCGTTGTTGGAGCATTTGGATGATTTGGATGCCAAGGTGAGAGCCGATATGCTGGCTTACGCAAATGATAAAGAGTTGAAAAAGAATCCCGATGATCGCGTCAAATTTGAGAATATTTTGCGCAAGCATCTGTATGAAATCAAGAGCGATGTCATCAACGACAAAGCCATCAACCAAGTGGTCAGCATCGTGGAAACACTGCCATTGGCCTTTATGAGTGTACGGGGTATTTTTTCCGGAAGGGAAAAGAAAAATCCCGGCGATGGTGGAATCTTCTCGATTTTCATCAATGATAAATGTAAAGGTTGCGGCGAATGCGTAGAAGCTTGTGGAGACCATGAAGCCTTAATCATGATCGAAGAAGATGAAGATTGGCACGCCAGAGTCAAGACCCAAGAGACCTTCCTAAAACTCCTTCCGGAAACACCCAAAAAGTATTTAGGGATTTACAATCCGGATGATCCTTATGAAGCCAAAGCGGCCGCATTGAAAAATCACCTGATGCAGCAATCTAAATACAACGCCTTGGTCTCCGGTGACGGGGCTTGTGCCGGCTGTGGTGAAAAATCAATTTTGAGAGCAGTGGCCACGGTGACCGAAGCGGTGATGCGTCCTTTGTTTAAAGCCAAGGCCGCTCGCCTTACGGAAAAAGTGGCTCAACTCGGACGTACCGGCTTAATGAAGTTGGAAGCCTTAAAAGCCAAAGACAAAGCCGCTTATACAGCCTTTAGACGTACTATTTTGCATATTGTCATGGGATTTGGTGCGGAGAATACCAAGGCTACCGACCAACGTATTGCGGAAGGATTTAACGGAAGTGATGCCGATTTGATAGATGCTTTGCAAGCCGTATTGAAGCAAGAAGCTTATAATCATAATGAATTGCAAACCATCGAAGGACACATGCCTAATGGTATGTCAGCCATGGCCATGACCGCCAATACCGGTTGTAATACCGTATATGGCTCTACACCACCTAATAATCCGCATCCTTATCCTTGGATGAATTCCTTGTTCCAAGACGGGACAACGATAGGTTGGATTGTGGGCGAAAGCTTTATCAGAGATCATGCCGCCCATTCGGTGATACCGGAGCGATTGGTAGATTATATTTTGGATGGCTTCTCCAAGGGCTATGACGAAGAGGATTACTTCCACTTTACGCACTTTAGCGACAAGTTTATGACGGACAAAGAAGTCTTAGAATTGCCGAAAGTATGGGCTATAGGTGGAGACGGGGGTATTGGGGACATTGGTTTCCAAAACCTATCCAAAGTAGTCTTACAGAATCGCCCCAATATCAAGGTCTTGATGTTGGATACACAGGTCTATTCCAATACGGGTGGACAAAACTCCGATTCTTCCGTTATGACCGGTGGTTTTGATATGAACCAAATCGGCGCAGCGACAGAAGGGAAGATGACGGAGAAAAAATCCGTTTCCGAAATCTTAATAGCAGGTCACGGTTCGCCTTATGTGGCGCAAGTCTCTGCCGCCAGTATGGGCACGTTGTTTAGGGCTTTGATAGACGGGTTACACTATCGCGGCACGGCTTATTATCAAGCGTTTACCACTTGTCAACCCGAACACGGTGTGCCGGATGATGCGTCTGAAGAACAAGCCATTAGAATCAGAGACAGCCGGGGTATGCCGGAGTTTATTTTTGATCCGGAGAAAGGGGAGACCTACCAAGAAGCTTTGTACATCAAAGGCAATCCGAACTATCAAAATGACTGGTACACCAAACGTTGTAAAGCGACCAAAGAGCGTTTTACTTACACCGTGGCACACTGGGCATTGACGGAAGCCAGGTTCAGAAGACACCATAAGAAAGTGTCTGCCGACAAAGTGGAAGGCAAGCAGGAATTGCTGGATGTATTGAAAAATATAACCATGCAGGACATCATCCATCACCGCTATTTGGATAAGAATCATCGTTCTTACATCCCGGATTGGGGCGTTTACTTGGTGAATCATACCGAAGAAGGCAAAGTCAATCACCACTTGCTTTCCCGCCAGATGGTCATCTTCTGTGTCGAACGCCGTAAAGCTTGGCGGATGCTACAATCCAGAGCTGGTATCGAAAATAAAGATTACATCGCACAAAAAGAGTATCTGAAAGGTTTGGATGCTTGATTTGAAGGTTAAGGGTCAAGGGCTAAAGGTCAAGGGTTTCTAAATGTGGAAAATATCCTTGGGACTTTATAATCGCTCAGCCCGGATTGAATGAATAAAACTCCCGGTCGTTTGGTTGGGAGTTTTTTTTTGTGGGGGTAGGGTGGTGGTAAAATTTTGGGGGCTTTGGATTAGGGAATAGGTGAGTTTACTCCTAAAAGTATTCTGATGCAGAATCACTAGATTTTAGCAGTCCAACCCCAAGAATTTGTAGCGTTTCTTAGTGTAAACTTAGTGTTATCTAAAGTGTCCTTAGTGGTAAGGAAAAGTGTAATGCCTAACCACTAAGGACACGAAGTTGCCACTAAGAACTCACTAAACTGTTGATTACCAATTAGTTAGATGCTACCTTTTGCGTGCATTGTGCACATTTGATGAATGATATTGGTCGAGTACAGAC
>JALVCY010000561.1 GCA_027009605.1 Saprospiraceae bacterium | reverse complement strand
CGAAGCTTGCGAGCGAATCAACTTCTTCAACTTTCTCAACTAACAGAATATCGAATTCAGAATGCCGAATATCGAATAATGAAGTAAAAATCCAAGTAAGAAACCAAATCATCTCAACCTGCGAAGCTCTCAACCACGAAGTCCGTAGGACGAGTCTCAACCTAGTGAGCCGTAGGCGAACGTTCTCAACTTTCTCAACTAGCGAAGCTTGCGAGCGAATCAACTTCTTCAACTTTCTCAACTAACAGAATATCGAATTCAGAATGCCGAATATCGAATAATGAAGTAAAAATCCAAGTAAGAAACCAAATCATCTCAACCTGCGAAGCACTCAACTACGAAGTCCGTAGGACGAGTCTCAACCTAGTGAGCCGTAGGCGAACGTTCTCAACTTTTCAACTAGCGAAGCGAATCAACCATTCTCAACTTCCATAAGGATTTTAAGGGCATTCCAGAGCGCCAATTTATTTTTTTTGGACAAGTCCGCTTCCAAATCAGGGAAAGAATCAGAAATCACCAGCTCTAAATTAGCAATTGGAACGACTTCAAACTTAGGAAGGATGCGGTGGATTCCCATTTGTTGGAGTGGCACCCCAAAAACGATGACTTTTGTGCAATTTTTTTCGGCTGCCAAGCGCAATAAATTAAAAGGAATATGGGAAGTTAATGCAAAAGTCAAAACATCCTGTTGGGGATGCAGGCCGACAGAAGCTAATATCTTCTCCAAAAGGGCTTTGAACTCGATTATCTCATATTGAGCACTAAGCAAAATCACCAAAACCTGTTGTTTGTTTTCTCCGGCGAGCTGCCCAATCGTTTGGTATTTCTCCGAGATAGGCACTATTTCTTTGCCCAAAAATTCCAAATTCAAAATAATGTCTTTCATCCAAGCTTCTTTATAGAATTAATGCCCAAAGATGCATTTTTTTTGGCAAATCTGCTTGATTTTCCTTATCTTTGCATAAATCACTAGACAAAAACGACCCCCGATTTGCACTCTGTTTTTGTCCGTTTTTGTAGTTTTTATCGCCTTAGGTCTTTCGATACTTTTATCCTTTTTCCGCATCCATGTAAGGGGGTGCAAAGCTACTAAATCTTCAGCATATTAGATGAATTTTGTAGCCTTTTACTTGAACCAATTTTAGAGAGAAGCAGTCAATCCCTTTTGTTTTTCTCGTGAAAATATTAAAACCAATGTAAAATGATAAAAATCAATAAGAAATCTAACCCCGGATACCTTGATTTTGACTTCTCGAATATCAAATTTGGCCAGACTATGGCCGATCACATGTTTGTGGCTGATTATGAGGATGGTGTATGGAAAAATATCCGTATAGAGCCCTATGCTCCTATGTCTTTTGGCCCCGCCCTAATGGCTCTTCACTACGGTCAAGCCATTTTTGAAGGCATGAAGGCCACTAAGACCTATGATGGAATTCCGGTCATCTTCCGACCTGAAGAGCATGCCAAGCGCTTTAATATTTCCGCAAGGAGAATGGCTATGCCTGAATTTCCGGAAGACTTATTTGTCGAAGCCATCAAAACACTGGTCAGCCTAGATCATGAATGGATTCCGAAAGGAGATGATGCAGCGTTATACATTCGTCCGTTTATGATAGCGACCGATGAGCAATTGGGCGTGCGCACATCTGAAACCTACAAAATGATGGTTATCTGTGCACCGGCTGGCCAATACTATGCCAAGCCCATCAAACTGTTAGCGGACACCCACTACACACGGGCTGCTAAAGGTGGTATCGGATTTGTCAAAGCCGCCGGCAACTATGCCGCCTCGTTGTTACCGGCTATTGAAGCCAAAAAGAAAGGATACGATCAAGTCCTTTGGCTGGATGCCAAAGAACACCAATATATCCAAGAAGTAGGCACCATGAATATTTTCTTTGTCATCAATGACATAGTTATCACCCCTTCGACGGACGAAAAAACCATCCTAAAAGGAATTACACGAGATAGCATTATCTCTATTCTCAAGGACAAAGGTTATCAAGTAGAAGAACGCAAATTG
>JALVCY010000560.1 GCA_027009605.1 Saprospiraceae bacterium | reverse complement strand
ATGGATCGAGCGCCATAGGTGCGGCATCTTTGTAACTGCCGAATGCCGAATAATGAAGTAACAACCCAAACAAAACCCCAAATCAGCTCAACCTGCGAAGCTCTCAACCACGAAGTCCGTAGGACGAGTTCTCAACCTAGAGAGCCGTAGGCGAACGTCTCAACTTTCTCAACTAACAGAATATCGAATAATGAATGCCGAATGTCCAATAATAAAGTAAAAATCCAACCCAAAACCCAAATCTTCTCAACCAGCGAAGCGTCTCAACTTGCGATGTCCGAATCCACGATAGTAATCGGGACGAGTTCTCAACCAGAGAGCCGAAGGCGAACGATTCAACTTCTTCAACTTCATCAACCAAATTCCCCCTAAGATTCACAACAATTCCCAAGTTTTGACGTCTTATCTCCAACAATAAACAAAGTAATGACAACCAAAAACCTGCTTGCCATCCTTTCGATTTCGATTTTGAGTGCCACTCTAGCGGTATTTTTATACAGCACTTTTGTGGAAAAAAAGAATCTACAGCAAAGCACTTACTTGCCGGTCAAACTGGCTTCCTATGATGATGCTATCTTCTCCGGAAAGCTACAACGCAAATTCTTATCTTCAGCTCCGACTAATTTTATCGAAGCAGCCAAGCGGGTCACCCCTGCTGTCGTCAATATTAAAGCCATACAGGGTTCTGAAAACGGAATTTGGGGACGGGGAAGTGGCTCCGGGGTGATTATTTCGCCGGATGGATTTATTGTGACCAATCTTCACGTTATCGACAATAGCTCCCAAATTCATGTCGCCTTGGATGACCAAAGAGAGTATGAAGCCAAGATTATCGGATTTGACAAATCGTCTGATATTGCCCTGCTAAAAATCGCCGGCAATAACTTCCCACACATTATTATTGGCAATTCGGACTCCGTTCAGGTCGGCGAATGGGTCTTAGCCGTAGGCAATCCTTTCAACTTGCAATCTACCGTTACCACAGGAATTATCAGCGCCAAAAGTAGAAATATCAACATCCTAGATGCCGACAATCCGATTGAGTCTTTTATCCAAACGGATGCCGTCATCAACCCCGGGAATAGCGGGGGCGCTCTTGTCAATACCAATGGCGAACTCATCGGCATAAACACTGCAATCATCACAGAATCAGGTCGTTATGAAGGTTATTCCTTTGCCGTACCGTCTAATCTTGTCCGCAAGGTCATCAAAGATCTAAAAGAATTTGGAGAAGTCAAACGCGGTTTTTTGGGTATCAACATCAAACAGGTGGACGATACGGAAGCCAAACGACTCGGACTCAGCAAACCCAATGGCGTCTGCATCACAAGAGTGGTCAAAAACAGTGGCGCAGCCATTGCCGGCCTTCAAATTGACGATGTCATCCTAAAAATAAACAATAAACCCATTAACTCCACTCCGGAGCTCCAAGAATTGGTCGCCCGTTTTCATCCGGGCAACAAACTAGTCATCGATGTCTTTAGAGAAGGTCGAGTCCAACAACTCACCGTTCAATTACAAGGCATCAAGAAAGAGCCCAAAGATTATTTGCGCAAGCTAAAACCCTTCTTCAAAAAGTACGGCTTTGAAGCCCGTAACCTCACCAATGCCGAAAAAAGAGCCAACGGTACCGAAGGCGTTAAAGTAATCTCCATTACTAAAGGAAAGAAAATTGCTGAGACCAATATGGAAATTGGATACATCATCACTTCCGTAAATAATCAACCAATTCATGGGCTCTTTGACCTGTTTGCACAACTCCGCTCGGCTCCCGGTGAAAACATCATATTTGAAGGTATCTATGAAGAGTATCAGGGCATTTATCAGTATTCTTTCCCTACTGAATAAGTACCTTAAAGTCGGTTTCCGGTACAACGACCTACCATACAAACACAAGTCGTATGATAATAATCCATAGGGCGCAGTCGGGTTTTGTCCCTATATTTCGACAAATAACAAACTGATTTAACATAAAAAATTAGAATAAATCTTGATTGTAAAAAAAGAATCATTAATTATAACTAGATGATA
>JALVCY010000559.1 GCA_027009605.1 Saprospiraceae bacterium | reverse complement strand
TTAGATAGAAAATAGGCATTTTTGTGGATGTTGAAGCTACAATTTTTGAAGCGTAGCTGGGCTACGTGAGAAAATTTTAGCAAAAACAGGCGCAAAAAGGACATTTTCTAGCAAAAATTAGCGGGTGGCTAAATAGTTAAAAAATCTCACAACTATATCAATTACAGAATCCCAAATATCATATAATAAAGCAAACTCCCTATCTAAAACCCATATCTCCAGCTATTCTCGGTATGATTTTTTTATAATATGAATTTAGCGTAATTTGAATACGTTTCCTTCATATTTGATATTTTTCCTGTAGGAGTTACGCATTTCTGCAAGAGTCATAATAAAACGATACCCTTTAGAGCTATAAGGATGATTAAAGTCGGATTTTATGCTCACAATATGTTGAAATAACATTGGGGTACATACGAAGAACGGGTAAGTTCTATTAGATATCACCAAAATATATCTTTCTTTCTAAAAAACGCCTTTACTGCCTGCGTATGAATCATTCTAAGGCAGGCATGTCAGCTTGTCTTCGCCTATTTATAAAGCGATAAATAGCTTTCATAGATTTAGCAGGCAATAGATAAACGATATATCTTACCTTTTCCCAAAATGCCTTAAAAGTTTTGCAGCTGTCTTTCGCTTTCTGAAACTCTGGGCAAAGATGTTGGGTGATTTGATCAACTAAAAAGGCTAAAAAAGTCAAAATTGCAAAATTTGTGGCTAAATTTTTCTTGCCATGCCCATAATTGTGCTCTAAGTGATACCCCTGATTTTTCAAAGTATTAAACGTCTCGTTTTCAATCTTCCACCTAGACCGAGCTACCGCTACTAACTCCTTGATATTTTCGCTGATAATGACGATGTCTGTAGTCCAAGTACTGTAAAATAATTGTTCACCACTTTCTTTATCGACTTCTGTGTATTCGAAGTAATTTGTGGACATTTCTTGATTTGCTCCATTAAGAATTAGGTCATTTGCGAAATATGCTGTACCAACAATAGTGTCATCTTCCCATTGCTCTTTATTTAATTTTCCTTCTTTGCGAAGCTGTTCCACTTGAACATCCACATAAGTTTGACTTTTTGTTCCTATGATATATCGCATGTTTTCAGCACCTAGCGCTTTAATGTGGGGAGCATTGATGTATAGGGCATCAAATACTGTTATGATTTCTTCTTCTGGTAGCATCTCCCGAATTTGTGGAATAATCCTTTTGGAAGCATTCAACTCGCAATCATTTTTTGTATGCCCTTCTTGTTTTACGATGGCTTCGCATGTAACGGGGAATACCGTCGATTGCTCAGGGTGAACCAATACTGCACCAAGCAATTGGTGATAATAGGTTTTTGTCCCATTACGGTGATTTTTGACCATACATTTTGGGCATTCTTTCTTCCCTGAACAATAGTGACCTGTACCATCAATTGAAACTACGGAGTAGTTACCTAACACTTTTCGCTCTGCTAGCACTCCTTTTGTCTGTAAAACTTCCAAAGGAGCTTTAAATAAGCCTTGCAACTCCCTAGAATCAACTGCATCTAGACCTTCACGCAGAGCAGTCTCTCCTGGTAATGCTTCTATTCCGTATATCCGTTTCAAGTTTTCGGCTCGCACTGAATATTGCTCTGTAAAGGACGAAATTGAAGAGTCTTTCAGGGAGAATATAGCAAATCCTATGCTTAATAAATCTACTAACTTAAAGGATTTGTTGCTACTCCGTGTATCTGTTACTTTTGCAAAGCCTATCCGTAGCAGTTTTATCAATTTATCTATCATCTGGGTTTTTGACATAAGATACAAAATTCTAAATATCAAAAGTATGGGCGCAGTCGGAGTTTGTCCCCATTAGACACTTTTCGATAATTTGTAATTGGCGCAAGTTTCCGGAAAAACATATAAACTTAGGCTCCTGGTTTTTATTTAGTTTTTTTCCACCCCCAAATTTGCTTTAAGTTCCGGAAGTAACCGGGTTACCGGGTGGCAAATTTGACCCCGCCAGCGTGGTACATGCGGGACATACATACACGACTTGCATAC
>JALVCY010000558.1 GCA_027009605.1 Saprospiraceae bacterium | reverse complement strand
ATTGACGTGAATGCCGACCAATTGTTCACATCGCTCTACAATCGGCTCCACCGGAAAATTATTGACCACACCGCCATCTACAAAAATAGTCTCTTCGTGCTTGATGGGCTCAAAAATAAAGGGAACACAGGAAGAAGCCGACACCGCAATGGCTAACGGGCCTTCCGTAAAATATCGCACTTCCCCCTTAACGATGTCTGTAGCGGCGATCACCAAAGGGATTTTCAGGGCTTCAAAAGAGTCTTCAGGAATATATTTTCTGATGACCTTGCGCATGGGTTTTAAGTCAAAGAGTCCGGCACCCCAGATTTTTTGATTGTGAATGCTAAAGAGTTTGGTTACTTTGACAATAGCCATAATTTCTAGCGGCAAATAACCGGCTCCGTAAAGTGCTCCCGCAATGGCTCCGGCACTCGTACCCGAAATCACCGAAAACGAGATACCCATTTCTTCCAACGCTTCCAATGCGCCTAGATGAGCTACTCCGCGTACGCCCCCGCCGGAAAGTGTTAGTCCTATTTTGGTCATAGTCGATTTTTGGTCTCGTTATTATACGGAAGCAAAGATAGGATTTATTACGTGGCTTGCGCCAAAAGGCTAGCTTGTTTTTGGATGGTCTTCATTTTGGTGCTTCTTGCGAGCAAAAAACCAAGCACCTAATGCCAAAATGCCGTATAAGCCCAGGATGAAAAGCATTTGTTCCCACTTGTGGGTAAATTCATAGTACAATATGAGTAGCCCCCCTATACTAAGCCCTACAATAGCTAGAATGGTTATGGCACTTGAAGAGTTGGTTTGTGCCCGAATCTTGTAATTGGCCACTGCCATAAGCAAAGAAACCAACAAAAAAGTAATGCTACCAAATTCCAAAATCAATTCTAGCCCTCCAATCAAAATCAAAAAACTAGCCATAGCAGCCATAGAGAGAATGGCATTTTTGGGGATATTATTTTTCCGCAAGGATAGCCCGTGTGGGAAAAATCCATCTTGGGCGACGACCGCCATTTGGCGTGACGAACCAAACACAGTGCCACTAATCGCACTGCTGGTAGCCAAGATAGCTCCCAAGATAACTAAATTGGTGCCCAACTTACCCAATACATCTCCCGCACCGGCGGCTAGGGCATACTCCTTGTCTTTGATGATATCCTCTGCGGGAATAGCAAATAAAGCCCCCATCGCAATGACTACATAAATCAGTATGGCTAACCCGATAGCTGTATAAATAGCTCTAGGAATATTTTTTTCCGGATGTCTCATTTCATTGACGGCATTGATGACCAATTGAAAGCCTTCGTAAGCCACAAAAGTCAATGAGGCGACGGTCAGAATGGAAAATAGACTGGCGTGCTCGGCATCTAATGCCATATTGTCGATAAAGTGCCCAAAATCCGTTGTGCCATGTTGCATCAAGACCACGGAAATAATTGTCAAGACTAAAATTTTGGTGTAAACCATCAAGTCTTCAATTTTGCCCATACCATTGACACTCCAGATATTAATCAGCGTAAAAAGGGAGATGATTCCAATGGCGACTCCTTTGCGCAACCCAATATTGCCGGCAAAGTCTGTGCTGCTCAAAGCATAAGAAGAAAAAGTATAAGCATACAATGCCAAGGTGCTAATGTATCCAAATATAATAAACCAGCCTATCGCCGAAGCGGCAAAGTGTGATGCCGGATAGGTCCGTTTGAAAAAAGAATAGGTGGCTCCTTCATCTCTGTAATACAGCCCTAGCTTTACGTAAGAATACGCCGCTAAAGAGGCTATCAATCCACCAATGATAATGGCTATTGGTGTTAAATTACCGACCATAGCAACCGAAATTCCTAATATTGTAAAAATTCCGCCGCCCACCATGCCCCCTAGGGCGATTGCGACTAATTCAAAAATCCCAAGGGCTTTATTTCTTTTTCGATGAATGCTTTTGTTTGTTTTCATTTGGTTCTGCTTGTTTGGCAATGTAGTCAAAAAATTTGATTTTTTATTTGCACTTGCGTAAAAAAAAACCGAAACCGGTCACCTCCGGCTTCGGTTCTAAATA
>JALVCY010000557.1 GCA_027009605.1 Saprospiraceae bacterium | reverse complement strand
CAAATGCTTGCGCTCCAGATACTTGTGCTCCTTTTTCAAATAAGTTTTTCCAAATTCAAAATAGTGCAAATCGGAAGTCTGGCGATTCATGCTCCGCTCAATGGCTTCCAATATCGCCGGCAACATCAATGGACGCATGACGTCTAAGTGCATATTGGAAGTGTTGTTGATATAGACTAAATTTTCATCCGGCACAGGAAGCACTTCCGCAAAATATTTAGACTGGGTAATAGACAAGCCCATCGCTTCTAAGAAGCCGTTATCAGCCAAATAGTTGGCAATTAATTCTTGCAAATAATGCGGCTCCGGGAAACGCCCATAAGCGGGTGATGCATTTACTTTGGCGGGCGTAGGCACTTTATTATACCCGTAAACCCGCAGAATTTCTTCTACCAAATCTACCGGACGAGTGACATCGGGTTTGTCTGTTGTCACTTGAACTTTTACGGTGGTTTCTGTTTTTTCCGTAAGGACAAAATCCATTGCCGTCATCACCCGATTCATGACCTCGTTAGAAATATTGGCTCCAATCAAAGAACGTACCCGATTATAATCCAAGTCAATCACGGCTGCCGGTTTGACACGCGGGTATTCATCAACAATCTGATAATTGATATTTCCACCGCCATATTCATGAATCAACAAAGCCGCTCTTTTCAGAGCCGGAATCACTCGATTGATGTCCACTCCTTTCTCAAAACACTTGGCCGCATCCGTCCGCAAATCATGCTTAAAACTAGACGGGCGAATAAAGGCCGGCTCAAAATAAGCTGATTCCAAAAAGATATTTGTGGTCGTATCTGTCACTCCGGAATTGGCACCACCAAACACACCGGCCATACAAATACCTTCTTCCTTTGCATCACAAATCATCAAGTCATTCGCTCGAAGTTTTCGTGTAACTTCGTCTAAGGCTTCAAAAGGCGTACCTTCTTCTAAAGTGTTGATAATCACCTTGTTACCGGCAATTTTATCGGCATCAAAAGCATGGAGTGGCTGCCCCAATTCATGTAATACAAAATTGGTAATATCAACAATATTATTAATCGGCCTCAAGCCTATCGAGATCAACCGCTTTTGCATCCAATCCGGAGAAGCTCCAATTTTTACACCGGAAATATATAATCCGGCATACCTTGGACACGCTTCGGTATTTTTAATATTAACGGATATGGGCGAAGGCTTCGGATGAGATTGCACTTGGTCAAAAGCATTAATATCCGGCCATTTTACCGAGATATGTTTTTCCTTTTCATAAGACAACTTTGCAGCCAAATCTCTTGCCGCTCCAATGTGAGAATTGCCATCTGCACGGTTAGGGGTTAAGCCAATCTCAAAAACAATATCATTTTCAACATGATAATAAGTCGCTGCTTGAGTTCCGACTTTGGCATCCTCCGGCAAGACCAAAATCCCTTCATGGCTGTCCCCTAGGCCGAGTTCGTCTTCTGCACAAATCATCCCCATGGACACTTCGCCCCGTACTTTTTGGCGCTTAATTTTAAATTCTTTCCCTTCATCATCATACAAGGTTGTACCGACGGTAGCGACCAATACTTTTTGCCCTTTGGCCACATTCGGAGCTCCGCAAACAATGGGCAATAATTCATCTCCCCCGACATCCACTTTGGTCAAGGACAAGTGGTCGGAATTGGCATGATCTTCACAGGCTACCACGTGCCCGATGACCACCCCTTTCAAGCCTCCTTTGATGGTCTCTACTTCTTCGACACCTTCTACTTCCAGCCCTAAATCAGTGAGCATTTCGCTGATTTGATCCACAGTAAAGCCTTCCAAGTCGATATATTCTTTTAGCCAGCTAAGCGATAGTTTCATAAGTCCTTTTTTATGATGGTATGGCTCCGATTACAGCCGCAACCCAAGCGAGTCAAACAGCCAAGCACCGTAGTATTCCGACATCCTTGGCCAATCTTCTTTGTTTAAGACCGCAAAAGTAGGTTTTTTTTGGGATTTTAGGGTAGTTTTATTTGAATTATAGGGGAATGAACAGACAACCATCATTGCTTTTTTCTGTTTGCTAAGTAA
>JALVCY010000556.1 GCA_027009605.1 Saprospiraceae bacterium | reverse complement strand
ATTGACATCCGCCACGTCAAAATGATCCGGATCGAAGTCTTCTCCGACCCATTCCATAATTTCCTCGTGTTCAGGATGGTCTTTGTCAGCGATAGTAGCCAAGAGGTCGGAATATCCCCAAATCCCGCCACAATCATCCGGCGGACAGCTCCGTCTGCCTTTCAGACAAACCGGGTATTTCATGGATGAATCATAAGGCAACACCTTTTCCACCAAGAGCGTATGCTGCCAATCATCTCCAAAGTCATAGATATAGGTTATCTTGTCCCCTTTTTGGTTCAGATACTCCTTTACGATTACGTCTTTGGCATTTAGATCTCCCATTAGGAAATCAGCAACATCAAAAGGACTCGGGACATCAATGGTCAACCTATTCCCTACTTCGAATGAGGAAAGATGGCCACCCAACCATCCCATAGTGGCCAGAATAATGTTTGAAAGTTCTAGAAAAGTAATATCATTGGGCACTAAAAAACGTCGCCAAATCAATGGTTTGCTTCCTTTCAAACTCACTTTTATTTGTAAGATTTCTCGCATAATAATGTTTTTCTGCAAATCTACGCATTTTTTTTTTCGGCTCTTCAATGGCTACGCCATACTAACATAAGTCGCATGAAAAAAAATCACTATGGGTAGCTAAATAGATTTTCATTACTGTCGGTTTTAATTTTAACCAACGGACGAGAAATAAAGGCAAACATGCCCCGAATCCCCAAAATATTTAAAGACTTTTTTCATGAAATCCCCAAAAATCCCCTTTGCGGAAAGGGGATTTTATGGCCTTTAAATATTTTGGGGAGAGAGTTCCAGAAAAGAGTAGATTCCCCCCCCCATTAAAAACCTAGTGTTAAGCCAAAGCAAAGTTGACCATTAACCCCCATTCGCAAAGGGGGTTTAGGGGCTTGCGATAAAAAAGACAACTTTGCTTTGGCTTTCGTAGGAAAATCCTTTTTTTGAATGGCACAGGTAGAAAAAATTTTGTTCCTTTCTTTTATTTTCGACAGAGTAGATCGCTCGAAACCAAAACATTTGTAAAAATGCGGCTAAAGCCAAGTAGCTACTAAATTTTTTAAGACCAAGAGCACCCTGTCCCATTGTTTTTTTTGATAAGTAGGGAATGTTCAAATATACAAACTTTTTTATATACTACTTGTGTTTGTACGGTAGCCTTCAATGGGGCTAAAGCCCCTAATAGACTTGCTTCCTGTCCGTTGGTTAAAACCAACGGTAAAGTAAAACCAACGCTAAAGTAAAACCAACGGTAAAAAAAACAAAAACCTACAGTAAAGTAAAGCCAGCGCTAACTACAAAACTTTCCAAAAGTTCTAAACTTTTGGAAAGTTATCGCAAAAAAGAACCAACCAACTACAAAATTCATAGCATTCTCGCCCCAAAATTCAATCAAAATGGCTACTTTTGCATCCTGTCAAAACACCGCTGATGAACCACGAAGAAGCCATAAACAACTTAGTCACTCATGCCATAAGTAACTCTAATTCCACCATATTCAGACGAGGTAAAAGAATCTATGAATCAGGAAAGTACAGGCTTCTGAGCTTTTCTCTTGAGCAGGAGGATGCCATTTACGAAATATATGGTACTAAAACCTACAAAACAGGTGTTTTCTATTTCTTGGATCCTAATGGGGAGATTGAGTCCGAATGCACTTGCCCTAGTGAATGGTCAGCCCTATGCAAACATGAAGTGGCCGCCATTTTGGACTTAATAGATCGCTTAAAGGAAGAAGTCAAATCCGGTCTTCCAAAACCTACTGAAAAAGATTCCCTTAAAACCCAAAAACTACGAAAATCCACAGAGCCTATTGAACTCCAAGGCTTTGACATCATCGATACCAGAAACATCGTTGAAATTGCTGACCGGCAAGAAGCAGCTCAAACTAAACGCATCAAGAATGTAGTCATAAATTATCAAAAACCCGGTCATGTATCGGTTCAATATCATATTCATTGGTATAATGAAGTGAATGTTGATTTTTTCTACAAAAACCATGTCCTCTACTCCACCTGTGATTGCCAATATTCGACCAAAGGTCTTTGCCGGCATCAAATCGCCACATTGGTCTATCTTGCTCAAAATCAAGGAGTTGACTTCTTCCAAAAGCTCCATCCTGAAATTTATAAAAAAGAAATGCAACGCCTAGCCGATTGGGCGAATATCCCCATTGGTCAATTTGAAAAATACTTTGGTTTTGATATTAACACCAACCAATTTTTGCCGAAAGGCAAGCTCAAAGGGCTGATTAATTTTGAGAAGGATGCTCCACAAGTTAATTTCGATTTCACCAACAACCCCAAATGGCACATCCCTAATCCCGTCCTGAATGTAGAAGAAGAGGAAATCAACTACATGGCTTATGTGGTCAATGTCGCTTTTCGACACCCATATACGCCCAGCATCACACCTATCACCGGACGAAAAACAAAGGATGGGGATTTGAAAAACGTGAAAGATTATTACCAATTGGATGCTGATTTCTTGCAGACCACTAAGAAGGATACTAAGATTCTTTCCTTAAATCGAAATAGCGCTTATTATTATTCTCCCCCTCTTTGTCAAGAGTTCAAAATAAACGATAAAACCAAACTCAAATTTGAACAGTTCAAAGAGATGACCGAACTGCTGGCCACTGTTCCTTACACGTATATCAGAAATTGCAAATTTTCAAACAAGCTGCGCAAGCGGGATTTGTCTCCCATCCGGATTTCTTCGACACCCGCCGAATTATTTTTTGAACTTTCCGAAAGGGGCAATTTGCTCAGCCTTGCGGCAAAATTTAAAATAGGGGAAGAAACCGTTTCATTGACGGCTTCATCACTTTCAAAGACATTGGTTTCGGCCTTTTTTATTAAAAATAAGGAGACGCTATATTTGCATCAAAATTTTGCGCAAGTCTTGGCTATTCAGGAGTATGTGGCAGAAACGCCTGTTCTCAAAGCCAAGATGGAAGATGCGGACTTGTTTTTTGAGCAAATTGTCCAACCCATAGCCCAAGCCATACCGGTCTCTATCAAAAATTTAAAGACGCTAAAATTGGAAAAAGTAAAGATGACTCCCAAGCATAAACAACTGTTTATCAGCGACTTAGGCAACTTTGTTATCTTCGAGCCGGTCATTGTCTATGACCAAGATACGGCCATCAAATTACTACAAAAAGGAGACCCTTTCAAAAAAGAAAAAAACACGGTCACCGCACACGAAAGAGACTCCGAAGCCGAAAAAGCCTTCTTGGATATCTTGGTGGATCTACACCCTGATTTTGCCGGACAACACCAACATGACTTTTTCTTTTTGACCTATGACCAGCTCCTGGAAAATGATTGGTTTTTCAAATTCTTTGAGCATATTGAAGACGAAGACATCGAAGTTTTTGGTGTCAATGACCTAAAACGATTAAAATATTCTCCGCATCGGGCATCGGTATCCACACACATCAAATCAGGCATAGATTGGTTTGATGTAGAAATCAAACTGTCCTTTGGCAAGGAAACCGTCTCCTTGGCAGACTTGCGCAAAGCAGTAGTCCAAAAAAGCCGTTTCATCCGGCTCAAGGACGGTAAGTTAGGAGTCCTTCCGGAAAAGTGGATTAAAAAGTTTGAAGCCTATTTCAGATTGGGCGAAATCAAAGACAAAAAAATAAAAGTATCCAAGTACAAATTCACCCTAATCGACCAGTTATTCAACGAAATCAGCGACCAAAAAATAGTCAAAGAACTAGCCGCCAAACGCAAAAAATTAAAAGCATTCACCAATATCAAAAAAGTCGCCCTTTCCAAAAATCTCACCGCTCAACTGCGCCCTTACCAAAAAGAAGGTGTCAACTGGTTACACTTCCTAGACGAATTTCAATGGGGCGGCATCCTAGCCGACGATATGGGACTGGGAAAGACAGTCCAAATATTGAGCTTGCTCCAAAATCAAATTGACCAAAAAAACAAGCCCAATTTAGTGGTTGTACCCACTTCCTTACTTTTTAATTGGCAGAATGAATTTCAAAAATTTGCCCCTAAAATAAAATACCACATCCACTACGGTACCGACCGTACCAAAGACATCCAAGAATTAGCCCAAAACGATGTCGTCTTGACGACCTACGGCATTATGATGCGGGACATCGAATTGCTAAAATCCCAAAAATTCAACTATGTCATTTTGGACGAAAGTCAAGCCATCAAAAACGTGCTTTCGCAAAGATATAAAGCCGCTTGCCTATTACAAGCCAACAACCGAATCGCTATGACCGGCACACCGATTGAAAACAATACCTTTGACTTATTTGCCCAAATGAACTTCCTGAATCCCGGATTTTTTGGCAGTCAAGCCGGTTTTAAGCGGGACTATTCCAAGCCCATAGACACGCATCAGGATTCCGAAAGGGCGCAAGAATTACAAAAACTAATCAGCCCATTTGTCCTCCGCCGCACCAAAGAGCAAGTCGCCAAAGACCTGCCCCCCAAAATAGAAGATTACATCTACGTCAACTTGGAAGACAACCAACGCAAAGTCTATGAAGCCTTCCGCAACCAATACCGCGACATGCTCCTAGGCAAAATCGAAGAAGACGGACTCAACAAATCCAAAATGTACGTCCTGGAAGGACTCACCAAACTCCGCCTAATCTGCGACTCCCCCGCCCTCATCAAAGACGAATCCTACGCCGGAGAAAGTGCCAAAATCACCGCTCTCCTCGAGCACATCCGAGACATCGCCCCCAACCACAAAATGCTTGTCTTCTCCCAATTTACCAAGATGCTGGCTCTAGTCCAAGAAGCTTTGGACAAAGAAGGCATCCCCTACGAATATCTCGACGGAAAACGCAACCAAAAACAAAGAAAAGCCAGCGTCGAAAACTTCCAAAACAACCCCGAGATTCGCGTCTTCCTACTCAGCCTGAAAGCCGGAAATACCGGCCTGAATCTCACCGCCGCCGACTACGTATTTCTCCTTGACCCATGGTGGAATCCTGCCGTCGAAAGCCAAGCCATCGACCGTACCCACCGCATCGGCCAAGATAAACACGTCATCGCCTACCGCATGATTGCCAAGGATACCATCGAAGAGAAAATCCTGAAATTACAACAACGCAAGAAAAAATTAGCCTCCGACCTAATCCAAACCGACGAAAGCTTTATGAAGAGTATTCAGCCGGAGGATATTGTGGAGTTGTTTAGCTGATTCTATTGGGACACAGCCAAATCAATTCGGCAACAAAAAAAAGGAAAGCGTAAGCTTTCCTTTTTTAAAATTTCAGTTGAACTAAAAGCCTAGAACTTCCGTCCTTTCAACATGCCGTGCCAGTAGAGATTAGGCAGTGCATAAGCTTTTAGGGCGTACATGCTGTAACGCTCTTGAGATTGGTCGAATGGGAAGGATTCCATAGGCTGCTTGTTGTAATCAAACTCCGCCAAAATCAATCTTCCGTATCCGGTCACCAAAGGACAAGAAGTATATCCGTCATAAGCAGCCGGTAAAGGCTTGTTTTGCATGGCGGCGTTTAGGTTCGCAACCAACGTCGGTGCTTGCTTACGGATAGCTGCTCCGGTCTTAGAAGTAGGTAGATTAGAACAATCTCCTAAGGCAAAAACATTGGAATACTTCGTGTGCTGCGTGGTAAATTTATCAACACTCACCCAACCCGTTTCGGCAGCTAAAGGACTATTTTTGATAAAATCCGGCGGTCCCATAGGAGGAGTCACGTGAATCATGTCGAAATCCATTTCTACTTTTTCACCGCTTTCCAGGATTTCAAAAGTAGCCTTTTTGTTTTCTGCGTCGATAGAGACTAGATTGTGCCCGAATTTGGTGTTTACCCCATTGCGTTTAACAATTTTGTCTAAGGTCTTCTTATATTTTGGGACAGAGAACATCCCGCCACCGGCAGAAGCAAAAACGACTTCTACGTCCTTGTTTCTATGATTCTTTTGAAGATAGTGGCAAGTCAAGTGCATGATTTTTTGTGGCGCACCACCGCACTTGATAGGTGTATTGGGCTGTGTGAAGATAGCACGACCGGATTTTAGGTTCTTAAGGTTTTCCCAAGTGTACATAACCGTATCGTAGGAATAGTTAGAACAAACCCCTGTACCGGGCTTCATCACACTTTCTTTTAATCCCGGAATTAAGTCCCAATTGATTTGGATACCGGCCGCTACCACCAAATAGTCGTAGGAATAAGTCGTACCGTCCCGAGTCGTCACGGTGTTATTATCCGGATCAAAAGATTCTACATAGTCCTTAATCCAAGTTGCACCTGCCGGAATGAAATCTTCTTCATTCTTTTCAGAAATGGAGCGATCAAAAACGCCACCCCCAACCAGCGTCCAAATCGGCTGATAATAATGCTTGTCACTAGGCTCAATGATAGCGACTTCGGGAGGATTCTCTTGATTTCTCAAAAGTGCTGCTACTGCCAGTCCTGCAGTTCCCCCACCCACAACAATAACTTGATGATGTGCCATAATTAAATATTTTTGTCAATTTTATGGTTAATAAATCAACCGAGTTTTTTCCCAAACAGTCGGCCAAAAGTGGTCAAAAAGCCCAAAGCTCTTTGCATATCTGAATTTTTCATTTCTCTCATCATACCAAACAGTCCCACCTTTTTGCGGGGCATTTGGTTGCTTTCTACAAGTGCAGAAGAAGCAGCACCCATGATTTTCAGGGTTTCGACATCGAACATGCCTCCTTCCAATAGTTCTTGCATTTCTTTAGTACTCAACATTTGCGCAAGCTTGGTCGTCACCCCAAACATTTGTGTCGCAAAGACCTGCGGATCAATGCCATTATCAATAGCCGTCTGCATGATTCCGTCAAAACTATCTGCCGCCATCGCTATAATACCGGAGCTTTGATTCATCAATTCCAGCATCCCGTTGAGTTGTTCGACAACATGTGGAGCAGTCAATTTTTCCGCAAGGACAAGCGCCGATGACAAACGCTCATTGATATCTACCCCATTTTCGGCAGCAGTGCGAACGGTATCATCGACAATATCCACCGCCATACTGACCATGCCCGGGGCTTGATCGGTCGCTGCAATCAACGCATCAATACGCTCCACCATGGCCGGATCTGTTAATTTTTCCGCTATATGCAGGGCAACCCGCAAACGTTCATCAATATCCACCCCGCGATCTGCATTGGTACGCACCAAATCATCCGTAATATCGGCGACCATACTCACCATACCCGGAGCTTGATCGACCGCAGCAATAAAATGATCAATTTTATCGACCATTTCCGGAGCCGTTAATTTTTCGGCAATCGCCAACGCAGAACGCAAGCGCTCATCTATGTCGATTCCTTTGTCAGAAGCGGTACGTACTGCATCATCTGCCATATCCGCAACCATGCTAATCATGCCCGGTGCTTCGTGGATTTTTTGTAGAGACGACTCTATGACATCTAATCTGTCCAAAATACGATTCATGGCTTGGACAACGTGCTCATCATTGAGCCTTGCCTCTAAGGCCTTGCCTGCTTGAGTATCCATTTTCTAATGTTAGTTTTTCTTTTGAAAAAGTCGAATCCAACGAAATCTTAGTTCGTTAGTTAGTGTGCTAGAAAATAATATTTCATATTTCCAAGCGCAAACATATAAAAAACTTTTATTATGACCAAATATTTTTAAAAAAAAAGCAGGTAACAGTTTAGGTGCTCCTATTTTAAGGCAAAAAATAGGCGTTTTTGTGTATATTGAAGCTGCAATTTTTTAAAGCGTTGAGTCCTTATGGGGTTGTCCTTTGGACGTTCAATTTGCCCTACGGGCGTTCAATTTGCCCTACGGGCGTTCAATTTGCCCTACGGGCGTTCAAATGCCTTCGGCGTTCAATTTGTGCTTCGCACGTTCAAGGGGTTTCGTGTTTTTTGTGGATTTCGTGGTTAGATTATCTTGGTGGTTTGGATGCGTTCAGGCGCTACACCAATCATTATGGGCGAACACAAGGTTCGCCCCTACGGTGTTTAAATTTTTTCGTGGATTTCGTGGTAAAAAAATGTCATGTTTTTTTTTCGTGTTTTTGGTGTTTTTCGTGGTAAAAAAATGTCGTGCTTTCGTGTCTTTCGTGTCTTTCGTGGTTAAAAATGTCGTGTTTTTCGTGTCTTTCGTGGTTCAATCATCTTGGTGGTTTGGATACCGCCTACCCTTAACCCTTAACCCTTGACCTTTAACCTTTAG
>JALVCY010000555.1 GCA_027009605.1 Saprospiraceae bacterium | reverse complement strand
TTCTACCGTTTCGACCAGCTTTTTTAGACGCAATAATTCCGCATGAAAATAGGAGACGTCTTCCGACAAATCATCCGTCGTCCGCATACTCGTAAATAAATGAATGGGCTGAAATTCAAATCGAGCGGCACAAACCGGCGCACCCACCGATGCCAATAAAATATTAATCCCTACGGTTCTTAAAAAAGTGCTTTTGCCCGCCATATTCGCCCCCGTCACAATGTACATTTCATGCAAATCCAAAATCTCAAAATCATTGGTCACATTCTTCTCCATCGGGATGAGCGGATGCCCTAAACCTTGAGCCGATAGGAGCACGTCAGACGAAAAACCGGGCAGGATAAAATGGGGATGATTGGCATAAAAATTAGCCAAGCTGCTTAAGGCATTGATTTCCGCAAGGGCATCCATCCAAGATTCCAACCGGTCGCCATATTGGACAAACCAACGATCTACCTTTTTTAACAAATAAAAATCTATCAAAAACACCCCATTCCCCACCAAAATATACACCGGGCTCAGCCTTTGCTCAAAAGAATTGAGCAGCTTGCGCAATTGCTGAAAAGCCAATAAGGCATGATGTGACGGATCTAGTAATTGATGCTTATTTTTTTGCAGAAATGCAGACCTAAACTCTTGATTATCAATAGTTTGAATCAATCGGATATAAGGAGAAATTTGCTTAGCGAATTCCCCCAACCCAATATCGGTCGTCTTCAAAGTCATGTTAAACAAATAGGTCAACAACAACTGAATAACCACCATCAAATACGCATATCCCGAAGGAACAATATTAAAAAAAGACAACACAAAAAGACTCACCGTAATCACCGGCAAAATAAAAATAAAATAAAAATATTTACCCTGAACCAACTTGGAATTTAAGGAAATCTGTTTCCCTAATTTTTTCTTTGGCAGATGGTCTAATTCGCCGATGGCCTGATATTTTTGACGAAAGTCGAGCGCATCCTTTAATTCCAAAATAGCCGCCTGCCGGGCTTGAATCGCCGCTACATCGAATAGCGGATTTTTGAGCCATTTTGCCAATACATCCGCCCCTTCCCGCAAGGCCGTCCGGTTGATATGCTGAAACAAAGAATGATGCCCAAAAACATCCAAATCGTAGGCATAAAAATGACCGGAATCTTGATACTCTTGCCCATCCGGGAGACCATCCAATTGATGATTGAGATAATTAATTTCGGATTGGTTGACTTGGACTAATTGTTGGAGCAATTTTACACGTTGCTTCACCTTCGCACTATGCCCCACAAATCTCAAAAAGAGAAAAAACAACACCAAAGGCACCAGCCCAAAAAAACGCCCAAAATCCATTTGAAAATAAGCGTAAATACTCGCCACAAAAACCAAAAAAGTCAGAGAACGCAACCAAGTAAAACGGGTGCTTAGGCTACTTTCGATGGACAGTTGGCGGCTTAGGGATGCTATTTTTTCCTGATAAATAGACTGGATGCTCTCCGGTTGATTATTCTGCTTGGTCATCCTTTTGCTTTCGTTCGGCTTCGCGTTTTTGTTTCTGTTCTTCCTTCCATTGCTCTTTTCGGACTAGTTCTCTATCGTAGGCATTGATAATTTCTTTGACCAAACGGTGACGAACGACATCGCCCACGGTAAAGTTAACAAAGCCGATACCCCGGACAGGACTTAAGATTTTGGTGGCTTGCATCAATCCCGAACGTTGATTGGAAGGCAAATCCACTTGAGACAAATCACCGGTGATAATACACTTGGCATTGGGGCCGAGACGGGTCAAAAACATCTTGATTTGCAAGGCGGACGCATTCTGCGCTTCATCCAAGATAATAAAGGCGTGATCGAGTGTCCGTCCGCGCATGTAGGCCAACGGAGCGATTTCGATGATTCGATTTTCTTCAAAATACTTTAGCTTATCCGCCGGGAACATATCATCCAAAGCATCATACAAAGGCCGTAAAAAGGGGTCAATCTTATCCTTTAAATCCCCCGGCAAGAAGCCTAGATTTTCACCCGCTTCAATCGCCGGACGAGTCAGGACAATTTTTTTGACCATTTTA
>JALVCY010000554.1 GCA_027009605.1 Saprospiraceae bacterium | reverse complement strand
AATAGTTTTTTAGTTACTATTTCAGCTTTAGTGCATGAAACACGCTTATTGTTTTTGCCATTATTATTGCTCTTTCCGATGTTGGGGAGTTTGGTTGAATTCCATATTAACTATCAGTACTTAAAAAGTGTTAAATTTTTTGTATTTGCTGTGATTATTTCAGTAGCTGTATTTTCCCTTTTTGTTCAAAGTGAAGTTGGAGAAACAAGTATTTTTTATAACTTATATGCTATTTTTGGACTTATCTTTTTAGTTGGTTTTCCGAGTTTTTTACGGTTTAAAAAAGTAAAAATCAATGGACTCCGAAATGATTTATTTTTGTGAGAAATAAATCTCTAAGTCCAGTATTTTTTGTGTCATGTTATCAAAAGAATAGTCATGAGCTGCTAGAGAACGTTGCGTAAGCTCTTTTGTAGATTTAGATCCTAACCAGTTCAGTATCAGGGTGCTGCACTCATCAAAATTTTGGTAAGCTTCGAATAAATAGGAATTGGTTGGGTAGGATTGTCGAATTAAAGTCGGAATCCCAAAACGTATCACATCATTCACACTTCCTGTAATTTTCGTTTTTCCATATTCTTCCATAAAGATACCACCAATAAATACCTTTTTGATGGGGATTATGGCGAAGCTGGCCTTGGCCAAATAGTCATCATAGGACTTTTGCGTAAAAGGGGCTTCTTGGGCGATGATTTTTATGTTTTTATTCTCCAATTTTTTGAATTGAGCGATTATTTTTCTGCCAAAATTAGTATTGCCGTTGCCAAGCAATACAATCTCCATTGGCTCTGAAATAAGGTGTTCGATTTGCCGAAAGGCTCTAATTACCATATTATAGTCCCGAATAGGTTTGATACTTCCTGGAATAACGATGGTTGTTTTTTTTGAAGGAAGCCTTGCGGGCTGCGCTTCAAGAAAACTTAGTGGCAATGCAGGTAATACCTTGATATTCAGGGTCTTAATTTCTTTAGAAAGGTTTTGGGCTATAAAGTCATCTGCAAATGTGACAAAAGTAAAATGTTGTAAAAGCTGCTTTCTATATTTCTCTTCTCGAAATAGTTTGAACTTTATCCATCTCAGGCTGTCCTTGATTCCATTTATTTGGATGTACCGATTGGGTCGCAAAAAATAATTTCCATCGTGAATTAGAAGTAGGGTTGGTGGTCTAAAACGAAGTTGGGAGAAAAATTTTGGATATTTGACTAAGGTCGTGAATAGGATCAAGTTAGATTTGTTGAGTGTAGGTACTTGCTTTCTCATAAAAACCTTTTGGCTTTCGCTATTTGGTTTTAGGATAAATTGGGCAGAGAGCACTCTCAAGTTAGCCATGACTTCCTGACTACAAAATATGGAAATATCATAGCCGGCACCGGCAAAAAGCTTAGCGAGTACCCTTACCACTTCATGGTGGTCATATAATTCAACAATGCAAATTCTTTTCTTCATTCAATTGGTGAAAAAGCCCTAAATTTGGTCAAAAATACGTTTTCTATGGCTAATGTACCGGTTTTTAGTGTAATTGTTCCGACCTACAATCGGTCGAGCTTGCTTAAAATAGGAATCGAGAGTGTATTAGCCCAAGACTTTCTTGATTTTGAATTATTGGTGATAGATGATGGCTCGACAGATGATACCAAAGAAGTGGTCGCTCAGTTTACAGATAAACGACTTCGGTATATTTATCAAGAGAATCAAGAACGCAGTGCTGCCCGTAATAAAGGAATTCGTTTGGCGAAAGCAAAGTATATTTGTTTCTTAGATGATGATGACTATTACTTGCCTAATTATCTGTCCACCTTCTACAATGAGTTGGAGAATAATAATTTTCCCGAAGTAATCCTTCGGACTGGTTTTATAGAAATGGAGAATGGCCGAATTATCGGCAAAAGTGATTCATTTAATCCAACAGCGGGGATTAATCCCACCCGGTTTTGTGCCTATCATTTTTGTGCTGTTTATACGCTATGTATTCCTAAATCATTTTTGGAAACGCATGATTTTCCGGTGGCTTTTCGGCATTGGCAAGACACGCATCTGATTCTTCGGCTGTTGGC
>JALVCY010000553.1 GCA_027009605.1 Saprospiraceae bacterium | reverse complement strand
GGTGTAATAATAAAAACCATTGCTTTGGTCAATAAAACGATCCATGACCAAATTGGCCGGAGCCGTAATATCTGAGAATGGATTGCCGTCTTGCGCCAAAGGCCCGTCGCCATCTGCTTTTTTACCATGACAAATCGCACAGTTGATATCAAATAACTTCTTGCCGGTTGCCAAAGCTTTGGGCGTAATTGGAAATGGATTTTCTTGAATTTCTGCAATCGCCCGGTCTCTTTCTTCCGGTGTGTCTCCATAGTAAAACGGGACATAACCATTCGGTGGCGTAGCGATACTATTCAATTTGTCCATACCGTGAACCGCTTTCATCGTACCGGGGCCGCCGGCATATCCGCGCGGGATAGCATGTGCCACAGGTAGGTTGTGCATCGCCAACTCCTTCCTGGGTTTTACACTTTCTTCATTCCAAGTATTGCGACCATAATCCACAAATTTATTTGCTTCATAAGCCACGGATACCCCCATGTCGGGCATATATTCTTTGCCTGTTTTGTTCTTTCCTGCGTGTCCACAACTCGTCATCAAGACCGTTGTAAAAATAGCAGCTACTAATAGGGTTGAAAATAACTTCATTCCAATATGTTTTATGCCTTTCGGCAAAGGTTAATTTAAAGGTCAGACATTTCTTTGGTTTCCACCAAACTGGCACCTGTCTCTTTCAAAAAGCTTTCGAGTGCACCTGCATTTGCGGAAGCATCACCGGTCACATCGTAAGCCAAACAAAACTTATCATCCGAAATCCGATCATGCAATACTTCCGTCTCCGACTTCATGCTCAATCCATTAATGATGAAATAAGTAATCACCATCCCTACACCCGAAAACAAGACCGTCAACTCAAATGTCACCGGAATAAAAGCAGGTATCGGCCAAAATGGTTTTCCACCAAATACATTGGGCCAATCTATCTTAAATATCCAAGACATGAACAAGAATCCTGTCAAAGCACCTATCGTACCAAAAATAAATCCGGCTATGTGTAATCGAGACTCCTTTAATCCCAATAATGGATCTAATCCGTGAATCGGAAAGGGTGAATAAACATCCATAATCTTCAATCCACGCTTATTGGACTCCTTGACGGCTTTCAGCAAATCTTGCTCATCATCATACAGCCCGAATAATATATTTTTTTTCGTCTTCATTATCTGTTAGATTAATTTTTCGTTTAGATGTTTTCTTGTGTCTTGTCCAAATACTGGTCACCGTAATCCTTCAAGATACTCTTCACCTCTGCTATCGCTACTACCGGAGCTACCCGCGTAAAGCCCAAAAACAAGGTAAAGAACAATCCGAATGTACCTAGATAAATCATTATCTCAATCCCCGTAGGAATATAATAACTCCATGCTGATGGCAGGTAATCCCGGGCAATTGATGTAGAAATAATCACAAAACGCTCAAACCACATTCCCACATTTATCAATATGGATAGGAAGAAAGTCCAAGCCACACTCGTCCTTATTTTCTTACTCCAAAACAATTGCGGAATCACCACATTGTTAAACATCATCCCAAAATAAGACCACCAGTATATCCCTTTTGCTCTATTCAAAAAGGCAAATTGCTCATAGACATATCCGGAGTACCAAGCTATCGCCAACTCCGTAATATACGCCACACCGACTATCGAACCCGTCACCAGGATAACTTTGTTCATAGATTCTATGTGATTCACCGTAATGTATTCTTCCAAGTGCAAGATTTTACGCGTAATCAACATCAACGTCAACACCATCGCAAATCCGGAAAATACCGCTCCCGCCACAAAATAAGGTGGAAAAATCGTCGTATGCCATCCGGGAATCACTGATGTCGCAAAGTCAAACGATACTATCGTATGTACAGAAAGTACCAAAGGGGTCGCCAAGCCGGCCAAGACCAAAGACACAGACTCAAAACGCTGCCAATTCTTTGCACTTCCTTTCCAACCAAAAGACAAGGCACTATATAATTTTTTGCGAAAGCCCTTCGCTCTATCTCTAATCGTCGCAAAATCAGGGACTAAGCCGGTGTACCAAAATAATACAGAAATCGTAAAGTACGTACTAATCGCAAATACATCCCACAACAACGGAGATACAAAGTTTGGCCACAACGGTCCGCGGGTATTGGGATAAGGAAAGAAGAAAAATACATCCCATGCCCGTCCGACGTGTATCAACGGAAACATCGCCGCACAAATAACCGCAAATATGGTCATCGCTTCAGCCGCTCTGTTGACTCCTGTCCGCCAACGCTGCCTGAATAGCAGCAATATCGCCGAAATCAAAGTCCCTGCGTGTCCTATACCGATCCACCATACAAAGTTGGTGATATCCCAACCCCATCCAATGGTTCGATTCAAGTTCCACGCACCTATACCGTAGTAGATGGTGTAGGTGACAGCGTAAACGCCCATCGCCAAAACCCCGACAGCCAATATAAACATGGCTATCCATAGCTTTCCCGGTGTCTTTTCGGTAGGTGCCACTAAGTCTTCCGTGATATTATGGTACGTCTTGTTACCAAATACCAACGGCTCTCTTATTGATGATACGTGTGATGACATTTATTCAATGTTTTATGATCAATTGCTTTCGCAAAAAATTTGTTTGCACAAAAAAGGAGATTAAGCGTCTAGGCTTTCATCTCTATTATTCACTTTAGTTTGGTACATCACAGATGAAGCAACATCCACTTCTTCTAAGGCGATATAATTCAAACTATTTTGACGGCGCTTATTCAACTCTCCATCTTTATTGTTCAAGTCTCCCATGACAATCGCTTCGGTAGGACAAGCCGTTTGGCAAGCAGATTTGACATCGCTATCTCTCAAGCGACGACCTTCTTTCTTGGCCACCAACTTCCCTTCTTGCAAGCGTTGGACACAGAAACTACACTTCTCGATTACTCCCCGGACTCTGACCGTTACATCCGGATTCAAGACCATTCTGGTCAAGTTGTCCGAACCATAAGGCAGGCTTTCTTTATTCACATAAGTCGGATTATCTTCAAACAAATCAGCCGTAGAATAATCCAACCAGTTAAAACGACGAACTTTGTATGGACAGTTGTTGGCACAATATCTAGTTCCTACACAACGGTTATAGGCCATCTGGTTCAATCCTTCTGAACTATGGTTGGTCGCATTCACCGGACACACATTTTCGCAAGGAGCGTTATCACAATGCTGGCACATCATCGGTTGATAGACGGCATTTGGATTTTCATAATCTCCGTAGAAATACCGGTCAATTCTCAACCAAGTCATTTCATGGTGACGGGAAACTTCCTCTTTACCGACGACAGGAACATTGTTTTCCGCCATACAAGCTACGGCACAAGCGCCACAACCGATACACGCATTCATATCAATGTGCATGCCCCAGTGGTGACCTTCGCCGTAGCGCTCTCTTTGGTATTTCTCTACCGGATACAGGGACTTAGAATTCAATTCTTGAGCTTCGGCACGCTTCTCTTTCAAGTGCTCCAAAAACTCGTCCATCTCTCTCACATTCGTTTGGTACATCACCGAGCGATCCACCAAGCCTCCTTGCATCCCTTCACCCAAGGTCATCAAGGTCTTTTCATCCACATTGATTTTTTCTCCTGACTTATCCGTACCGGTCACCCCAAGACTGTGGTGATACTGTACACAAGAGAAATGTTTATCTTTTCCTACCTTGGGAGACACTTCGACAGCGGAGGCAAAATATTGCACATTACCATCTTTATCCATTGACAACCAAGGATTTACATCAATACCGACATCTTTACCGGCATCTCCGACGACTGTCCGTCCATAACCCAAAGACAACGAAACGGTATCTTTCATTTGGCCAAATTGACGAATCACAGCCACTTCTTTATCGCTGCCGCCAACCGTCAACTTCACCTTATCGGCCCATCCTTTAAATTCTTCCGGATTCAAACCATGCAAGGTGGTAAACTCATTCCCGCCATCCCACTCAATCGGCAAGGCTAGATAATTGCCCCAAGAAGTTCTGGATACGGCATCCGGCAATTCTATCAACCAAGGGTTATTGGCATATTCACCGGCACCCACTCTAAAATCTTCAAAGAAGCTGATTTCCATTCCGCTACCCGGCTTGGTAATACCGGAGACCATAGATGGGTCAAAATTAAAGTTGACATCGTCTTTTGTCTCATAAATGACGGTATAAACCCCATCATGCAACAACTTATCAAATTGCTTTTGGAAAGAACCATTGGCATTCAATCGGCCATTCCATTGAGCTTTCAAATACTCGTACATGGGTTGTTCGGCAGAGGCCTGATAGTTAGGGCTTTCTGCCCATATCAACAACGACGCTTCTTTTTGACGGGTGTCAAATAAGGGCGCAATCGTCGGCTGAATAAAGCTATACTGACCCCGCTTCGCTTCCACATCTCCCCAAGATTCCAAACCATGATGATTCGGCGCCACATAATCACAAGCCGCCGCAGTCTCATTATAATGTGTACCTAAGGCGACTTTGAATTTTACTTTTTTCATTCCCGCAAGGAACTTCGCTGCATTCGGACGGGTAAAAGCCGGATTGGCATCCATCACGATTAACGAACCGACCCGGCCGGCATTCATATCTGCGACCAATTGTTTGAAGTCGGTATCATTACCTTGGCGCTGGTTAGACGTTGCCGTAAGGTCAATGGTGGAACCATAATTGCCCAACATATTATTCATGGCATTCACCAAGATTTGTTCGGCCTTGTTGTTAGAATCACTAACAATCAAAGATTTGCCCCGGTTTGCCCAAAGTTTATTAGCGACTTTCGCCAAAGCAGATGCTGCTTTTTCGTTAGGGTGTGGAGCGGCTATCTTGGCGCCCCCTGCTTTTCCCGCAAGGAGATTATATAAGGTAGCAATCGCTGCCCCTTGCTCGGAAGGCTTGACCATAATCCGGTTATCCGCATTGGAGCCGGTCAAAGACATCCGGGATTCCACTTGGACGTGCCAAGACATATGTTTATTTTTGGCGGAAGCCTTACGATTTTTGACGTATTGAGCGGCAAACTCCGTAGGCGAAATCCAAGTACCCAAAAAATCCGCCCCAAAACTCACAATCACATCCGCCTTATCAAAGCGATAGCCCGGCACAAAACGACTGCCAAAAGTAGCTTCATTGGCCTGCAACAAAGCAGAAGAAGATACCGGATCAATCGTAACTACCTGAGTATCAGGATATTTAGCGACAAACTCCGCAATAGCCGCCTGCGTCATCGGACTCATGATGGTATTGGTCAAGATGCGCACATTGCCTTTTGCGAAAGCAGACTTAGCAGCACGGTCTATCTCCGCCCAATCTGTCTTCGCCGGCTTACCGTCACCTACTTTACCCGGAAATTGCAGACGATTCACATCATACAAATCCAATACATAGGCTTGGGCGCGCGCACTCGTGCCCCCTTTGATAATCGGAGACAAGGAGTTGCCTTCAATCTTGATAGGACGACCTTCTCTGGTTTTTACCAAAATAGGACAGTAATCCCCCCCATGAACAAATGAAGACGCATAATACGTAGCAATACCCGGCACAATTGTCTCCGGCTTGACTACATAAGGAATGGCTTTTTTGACGGGAATATCACATCCTGCCGCCACCGTGGCTGCGCCCAAACCAAAACCTAAGAACTTCAAAAAGTCCCGCCGGTTGGTTTTTACGCCCAGCGTTTTTTCGTCTTCTGCAATGTTTAGCAAAGGCTCATCGTGATACTCATAACTCGCTTCTTCAATGAACTCCGGTACATTGTTTAGCTCGTCAGTTCCTATCCAATATTGTTTTTTCTTATCCTTCATGAAAATTTGTCTTTTCGGAAAGTAAAAATTGATTTTAAATTAATAGTGACACTTTTGGCATTCCAAGCCGCCTAAATCACCGACAGTAACTTTCGTAATGGTACCGTCTTCCATTTGTTTTTTATGCCAAGGGAATTGCTCTTGGTAATACTTATTGTCTTTGAATTTGACCGGTGTCTGTCTGTGGCAATTGACACACCAACCCATAGAAAGTGGAGATACTTGGCGCAAGACATCCATTTCTTGGACTTTGCCGTGACATTGTTGGCATTCCAAGCCGCCTACGTTGACGTGCTGGGAGTGATTGAAATACACGTGATCGGGCAGTGCATGGACTCTCACCCACTCTACCGGCCCTTGAATCTGCGGCTTCGTCGGATTCGTCAACGAAGACTTAATCCCTTCCCACTGTGTATTGACCAGATTATCCAAATCTTTGGCATCTGAGTTTTTACTTCTAATCCACTTGGTGAATATGCCTTTGATTTGATCTTCCGAAAGGTTGTTATAATTTGGGATGTACTTACCGGTGCTTGGATCCCAGCCCAAAGAAGCATAAATCTTTGTCAACTCGGCCGTACCATAAGTAGAACCTTTCGTAATGGCGGCGTGACACTTGATACAAGTACTTCCTTCCGGAACGTTAGAATGTCTGCTCCGGCGAGCGCCATCGTGGCAAAACTGGCAGTCGATTTTATTATCACCGGCGTGGGTCTTGTGAGAAAACTTAATCGGTTGATCCGGCTGATAGCCGTTTTGACGACCAAAAGCGACAGAATACTCCGCTGCAATAAAGGTAAGCCCTACTGACAAGGCAAAGATGATAAATCCAAGAACGGGTTGCCCGAATAACGTACCCAAAAAGGATTTGGGCTTACCTAAAGGCTTTTCTCCGCGAGCTATGGCTGCGTCATATTCTAATTTGGTGCCGCGATGCCACAAGAAAGCAGCCAACAAAGCCAAAATACCAAATAAAATCACATAAGGCCAAGGGCTTCTGGACGTGGGCGGTACATCCACCTTACCCGGTGTCTCTGTACCGGTGGTTTTTACTTCCGCTTGTTTTTTGTCCAGACCTTTATATACAGCATCTACGTAAGAGAAGATGGCACCAATCTCATCATCCTTCAAATTGGGGAAAGGAGTCATCGGGATTTTATACTCGTCGAAGACTTCTTTTGCTTTTTTGTGTCCACTGTCAACTAAAGCAGAAGAATTGCGTACCCACTTATAAAGGTCTTCCTTAGGATAGTCTGCCCAACGCTCTTGGACTCCACCTAAGGCAGGGCCCACCGCCTTGTCTTTCATGTTTTTGTTGTGACAAGCCGCACAGTTATCCTTAAATAGCTTCTTACCCTGGTCAAAATCAGCCGGCAATCCACCTCCGGCAGCCGCACCGCCGCCCCCGGCTTTTTTACCGTAAGTACCTTTATGAACGGCATCAATATAGGCCAACATATCTGCGATTTCCTCATCTTTCAGATTGGGAAAAGGAGTCATGGGGATTTTGTACTCATCAAAAACTTCTTTCGCTTTCTTGTGCCCACTTTCTACTAAAGCGGTAGAATTGCGAATCCACTTGTACAAATCTTCCTTCGGATAATCCGCCCAGCGCTCTTGGACACCACCTAGGGCAGGTCCTACGCTTTTATCTTTCATGTTCTTATTGTGACATGCAGCGCAGTTATCCTTAAATATCTTCTTCCCTTTGTCCGCATCTTGGGCAAAGACTGTCAGCGTGGCCATCAAAAAAAGGAGTAAGAAGCCGAGTATTTTTTTATTCATCTGAATTATTTTATTCAAACATCCTGAAAACGAAGTGCAAATGTACGCACACTAATTTTTGTTAACAAACTTGCCGTTAACAATAAAGTTATTTAGAACAAATCTAAATAGCAACAATGTTTTCCCTGTATTCGGTAGATAGATAGGTGATTTTCAAGTAGTTAAACCTGAAATCAGGTGCAAATATATAGAAAATTTTTAAACATCCGATAATTTTTTTCATTTGCATAAAAATATAATCCGGTGACTTTTGTCATCCTTTCCCTTTCTCTTCCCCAAATCTTGCGCAATCCTACCGATTACATTAGTCATTTAGCGGGGTGACTAGCCACCGGAAGGGGAAGTTTGGTAGCAGCCAAATTTATTTGGCTGATTGGTAGAGCCAAATTTATTTGGCTAGTTGGTAGAGCCAAATTTATTTGGCTAGTTGGTAGAGCCAAATTTATTTGGCGAAAAAGAAAGCTAGCAAAAAGAGAAGCCCTGCCATTCTCCCGAATGAATTCGGAAGTACCAACGGTACGCCCTACTTTGCTCCATTTCCTAACAGGAATTAAGAGTGAAGATTGCAGAATTAAGAGTTGAGAAGTAGGGAATAGACCCC
>JALVCY010000552.1 GCA_027009605.1 Saprospiraceae bacterium | reverse complement strand
CAATTCCTCCCAAAACTCTTGGAAAGTTGACCCCAAAATTCGTATCTTGCCCCAACTTAACCAAATCACGAATCATGAAAAATTTACTACTCTCTCTCCTATTTTTGGCATTTACCCAATTCATTTTTGCGCAAGCAGAGCCCCCAAAAGACTGGTTTCACCTAGACCAAAAAGAAAACAATTATCAAGGAGTCAGCGCCTACAAAGCCTACAAGGAGCTCCTAAAAGGAAAAAAAGCCAAAACAATTATTGTCGCCGTTTTGGATTCCGGTGTAGATTTCAAACACGAAGATTTGAAAGACATCATCTGGACAAACCCCGGCGAAATCCCGGATAATGGCATTGACGACGACCATAACGGGTACATTGATGATATTCACGGATGGAGTTTTATTGGTGGTAAAAACGGAAACGTTGACCACGAACAGTTGGAAATTACCCGGCTTTACAAACATTACCGCGACCAATTCAAAGAGACGAAGCCCGAATCACTTTCCCGCAAGCAAAAGAAAGAATACCAACGCTATCTAACCATCAAAAAGGAATTTGACAAAGCGTTAGACGATGCCAAAACCAATTTAAAGCGCTTTGAAGACTTGCTAGATGCCTTAACGGCTTTGCAAAAAGCTTATGGAAAGGATGAGTTTACAGCCAAAGACCTTCCGGAAATGAAAACTAAAAATCCCGCCGCCGGTCAAATCGTAGCCATGTTAAAGCGCGGGGGCTCGGCTAAGGATTTGCGGAAGCGCTTGGAAGGAGCTTATGATTATTACGCTAAAAACGTCAGCTATTACTACAATCCTGATTTCGATGCCCGAAAGATTGTAGGCGATGACTATGCCAATAGCTATGAGAAATATTATGGAAACAAGGATTGCATGGGCCCCGACCCTTCTCACGGCACCCACGTCGCCGGTATCATCGCTGCCGTCCGCAATAACGGCATCGGTATGGATGGCATTGCGGACAATGTCAAAATCATGTCTGTTCGCGCCGTCCCCGATGGCGACGAAAGAGATAAGGACGTGGCCAACGGCATCATCTACGCTGTCGATAATGGCGCTAAAATTATCAACATGAGTTTTGGCAAGCCCTACTCTTGGGACAAAACGGCTGTGGACAAGGCCGTCAAATATGCGGTCAAACACGGGGTATTACTCGTCCATGCCGCCATGAATGACTCCAAAAATGTAGATGAAAATATAGTTTTCCCCAATGACCGCTACGACAAAAAAGGTCTTTTCCGGCCTAGGTATGCCAAATCGTGGTTGGATGTAGGCGCACTTTCGTGGAAAAAAGGAGAAGATGCTATTGCCACATTTTCCAATTACGGCAAAAAGAATGTGGACGTCTTTGCCCCCGGGGTAGCGATTTATTCTACGACTCCGGACAACACCTATTCCAGTTATAACGGCACCAGTATGGCCACTCCCGTTACGGCAGGGATAGCTGCTGTACTCATGGGTTACTTCGACCTTTCGGCCAAACAAGTCAAAAAAATTATTATGCAGTCCACTGTACCGCTTACGCAAAAAGTAAAGAAAACAGATACTCATGCGCTCGCACCTATGACCGATTTATGCCGAACCGGTGGCGTCGTCAATCTCTATAATGCCGTAAAATTGGCTATGAAAAAATAAGCCGACGTTGGGACGCACGGCCGTGCGTCCCCCTTGAACGCCGAAGGCAATGAACGGTATAACGGTGTAGTGGTATAACGGTGTAGCGGGTAGGCAGCTAAAAAAATCTTACAACTATGAGTCTGCTCCGAAAAGTCCACTCAGCCAGAAATTAAAGCGATGAACAAAATTTTATTTGGTTTACCATCAGTCTCCCTTCTTAGGGAGATTTAGAGGGTTAAAATAAAAGAGAAAACCAAATAAAATTTTGTGGACTCAAGAACAACCCTCTACTCCCGACTTTTAGGAGTAAACTCAACTATATCAAATACAGAACCCCAAATATCCAAGAATAAAGTAAAATCCCAATCAAAAATCCAAACAGTCTCAACCTGCGAAGCTCTCAACTACGAAGTCCGAATCCACGATAGTAATCG
>JALVCY010000551.1 GCA_027009605.1 Saprospiraceae bacterium | reverse complement strand
ATCTCTCCGGATGGAATCCACATATTCTTGCTCTTCCTTGGACGGGTTGGTGTCATCAAATCTCAGATTGGTAATGCCCCCGTATTTGGCAGCTAATCCAAAATTCAGGACTATGGATTTGGCATGGCCTATGTGTAAATAGCCGTTGGGTTCCGGCGGGAATCTCGTATGTACACGTCCTGCGTGTTTTCCGGATTTAATATCTTGAACGACGATTTCTTCTATGAAGTTAGATGGTTTTGGTATTTTCATTTTTTCTTTTTTTTTTGCCGCAAGGCAGGTCTTACATTCGTAGGGGCATATCCACGCCTAATAATTTCATGGAATCGGCAAGTGCATCGCCGACGGCCTGACTTAATTGGAAACGAAATTCTTTGGCTCCGGGTTCTGTTGCTTTTAGAATTGTGCATTCATGCCAAAACTTACTATAGGCTTTCGCCAAATTGTAGGCAAAGGAAGCAATAATCGACGGGTCATAGGTCTTAGCGGCTTCTACAATTAAGCTTGGATATTTGACCAATAATTTGATTAAATCTTTTTCTTCCGTTTTTAGCGTAACGTATTGATTTACAATATTTTGGTCTATGTTGTCAAAATGTTTTTTTAGGCCCGCCGTCCGCACGTATGCGTATTGGATGTAAGGGCCGGTTTGACCTTGTAATTCGATGGATTCTTCGGGATTAAAAATCATCCGTTTTTTGGGATTGACTTTTAAGATAAAGAATTTTAGAGCGCCCAAAGCAATATTTTTGCGGATTAGGTCTTGTTGGTCTTTCGACAAATCTGCAATTTCGTTACGTTCTTGAGACTCTTTGGTGGCTGTTTGAATCATGTCTTCGATAAGGTCATCGGCATCGACGACTGTGCCTTCGCGGGATTTCATTTTGCCGGTCGTCAAGTCCACCATTCCATAAGCTAGGTGATAGAGTTTTTTGGCGTAAGGCTCATCCAATTTTTCCAAAATGGCAAAAAGGGCATCAAAATGATAGATTTGTTCATTGCCGACCACATAGACCATGCTGTCCATCCCGAATTCTTGATGCCGTTGGCGAGCCAATCCAATATCTTGCGTGACATACAGCGAAGTCCCGTCACTCCGCATGACGATTTTTTCACCGAGTTTTTTATCATCCAAATTGACTGCAATGGAGCCATCATCGTTTTTGTAGAAGACGCCTTTTTGGAGACCATCCTGCACGATGTCCTTGCCCAGCAAATAAGTATCCGACTCAAAATAAGTTTTGTCGAAAGACACGCCCAAGGTTTCAAAAGTCTTATCAAAGCCTTCCAAAACCCATCCGTTCATGGTTTTCCAAAGTTGGATGGTCTCGGGGTCGTGGTTTTCCCATTTGACGAGCATCTCTCTAGCTTCTTTGCCTAGGATGCTGTACTTGTTGAAGTATTCGTCTTTAAATTTTTTGAAAAATTCTTCCGGAGTCCATTTTTGGTTTTTCCTTACGTCAAATTCTTTTTTTGCTTCTGGGCCGGATTGCCATTTTTGGTATTCTTCGGAAAGTTTTTTTGCAAAAAGTACATAGAAATCTCCGACGAAGTGGTCGCCTTTGGTTTGTGTGGATTGTGGGGTGGCGCCATGGCCGTATTTTTTCCAGGCCAACATGGACTTGGTGATGGCAATCCCGCGGTCATTGACGATTTGGGTGGTCAGGACTTTTTTGCCGGCTGCTTTCAGAATGTTGGCGATGGACCAGCCTAGCAAGATGTTGCGGATATGCCCTAGGTGTAGGGGTTTGTTGGTGTTAGGCGAAGCGTATTCGACCATGACCGTTTCGGCTGAACTCTCTTGATGGCCATAATTTGGGGTGGCAGCGATTTGGGTTAAAGCCGAAGTCCAAACGTCATCTTTTACGGTGAGATTTAGAAAGCCTTTGACCGTATTGAAGCCATTGATTGAGTCCATATTTTCCGAAAGGAACCAGCCTAATTCTTCTGCTACCAAATTGGGAGCTTTTTTGGCTGCTTTCGCAAAAGGGAAGGTGACAATGGTGAAGTCGCCGTCAAAATCACTAGGCGTGTCATTGATAAGTACTTGACTATCAGCTAT
>JALVCY010000550.1 GCA_027009605.1 Saprospiraceae bacterium | reverse complement strand
TCCCCGGAATCCTAAACATCTTATCCATTTTAGATTTTTTGAAATAACTGCCCCAGCCTTTTTTCATCCAGTGCCCGACAACAGGCATCGGAACTATTTTTTCTCGGTTGCTATCACGATAAACTAATGCGGCTCCATCGCCGCTATCCATGACGCAAAGGATGTTGATATGGCTTTGGTAGCCACGTCTTTTGTTGGTGCCGCGATCCATTTCTCTGAGATTAAAGGCTACGTTTCGAGCCATCACTTCGGCAACGTGTCCCTGTTTAGCTTTCCAGTCTGGACCTTCGATGGCAACGATGTCTCCAATGGCAAAAATTGGATAATCATTATTTTGAGCATCATCTGCAAATCTGACTTCGCAATGATCATCAATGTCGATAAAGCCTGCGTTAGATAAAGGTAGGTCAGAGTTTTTTAGGATGTCAGGGCCATTTCCTGCCGGTATAAACATGGTTAAGTCCGCTTCAATTTTACTTTGGTCTTCTAGTCTTACCCCATCTTTTTCGAAGCCAATTATTTTCTTGCCAACGTACTTTGTTACATTTAGTCTCTCGAACCAGTCGTCCATGATGCTAAGTGCTTTTTTACCCATTCTTGCACCTGGTTTAGGCATTGGGGCAAAGAAGATAAGTTCAAATTGGTCTCGTATCTTCTTCTTTTTCAGTTTGTTATGTACATTGAATAGTAGTTCGAAAGCTGGACCACCACGAACTGCACTAGCATCTTTGGGGTTGCCACCAAACCCAAAGGCAATTTTTCCACTGCCTTTTTCAATCAGGTCATCCAGTCTTTTGCCGATTTTGACAGATTCTTCCGGAGCGCCACAAATGGACAAGAAGTTTTCTTTTCCTTTATGTTGCATTTTGCCCGAGCCTGTTGCAATGACTAGGGCATCAAAGTCGGTGTATGTATTTCCTTTGCACACTATTTCCTTTTTCAAAGAACGAATTTCTTGAATTTCATCTTGAATAAAACGAAAGCCATGAATCTCGGCAAGTTCTCGCAGGCTCAATGTGGCGTCATTAAAATTAATCTCTTTCGTGGGTATCCAAATGGATATTGGATAGACATACATGTAGTTCCTATTACTAATTAGGGTCACATCGTACCCGTATTTCTTGAGCCAAATGGCACTTTCTAGACCTGCAAATCCACCGCCTAGAATCACTACTTTCTTCATAATTGAAGGTTTTTAGTAAGCTTGTTATTAATTTTGCCATATCCAAACACTATGTTATTTAGAATTGTTCTTAATAAGCTAATGACTTATATCACGGTTTGACTTTTGAGCTTGCGCTGAAAAGTCAAGGTATATATTTGTGGTTATTTATATGTTGGGTGGTGTGAAAGAAGCCTATTCTTCTACAAAGTAGAAATCTGATTTTTTATAAAATACACATTATCAATTGGTTGTAGATTTATTAGTCGTTTTTTTTTCTAAATTATGCTCTACAAAGGCAAAAAAATGTATTTTTATAACACAATGGGATATTTTATCTTTGTTTTGAAGGCAGAAAATGTTGCCCTTTTTTAACGTAATTGTTTAGAAGTCTAAATTTAGACTTTATACACAGACCAAACTGATCGGCTAGAGCTTAATGCTTGCCAACTCATTCGTTCTCGTATCTAAATCAAACGTCTAACCAGTTGCTTTTTTTTAACCCCTTAAAATGAACAAGCTATGTTGTTTAAGCGAACCTTCCTTTTTTTATTCGTGCTGTTTTTTGCGCAAGCAATGCAAGCACAGACTCCTGCGCCGGCTGCGTTTGATATTAATATCACAAATTGTCCTACGGCATACCCTAATTCAGGAGATGCCTTTATTGTAGATTTTACAGTGACGAATACAGGGGGCACTCCTTCCGACCCGACTCCTTTGTATTTTGAGCAGCTAGGGGATGATATCACACAGAATGAGCCAACCGTTAAAATTCTAGGTACGGTCAATTTGCCTTCGATTGGAGTAGGGGAGACCTATAGTCTCTCAAAGAACTTTGGGCCGATAGCCAGTATGCCCCGTTTTCATGCTTTTAATAATACGATTTGGTCTGATTTTGCTTTGCGGGTCTGGTATCCTGCTTTGTCAGCATCGGGGCAGTGGTTTGAGAGTACATTTGATCCTGCATGCAAAAAATTTAATTCGGGTCTGCAAGTTGAAGTGACGGCAGACAGCTATCTCATAGATCCAAGCGGTCATCTGGAATATGATATTACCGTTACAAATACGGGCGAAGAGCAAGCGGCTAATGTCATGGTTTATGTCGCTCCTGGAGAAATGAGCAAGAATGTGATTACTTTAAGCAATCAGCCGGCTGGTTCGCAAGTATTTGTGGTGAAACCGGCTAGTAAGGATGTATTTTTGAGATTGCCCCTGTTGGCTGCGGGGACGTCTGAGACTTTTCATGTAAATGTAGATATAGCAGGAGATATTGATTCTATTTTTGATCCGAATGTGTATGTTTACTCGGCGCATCAGCTTAATGGAGGGAATCATTATGATATAAACGATGCTGTTTTTTATAGAGATGCTCCCGGCGGTTGCTCTGCTATTGACGGCTTTACCAAGTTAGGCGAGTTTAACGGACACGGCTACTATATGTCAGATGGATTAGTTCCTTGGACACAAGCCAAGACCCTTGCGGAAAATGCAGGCGGCTACCTAGTGACGATGAATGACCAAGCAGAAAATGATTTTGTGAAAGCCAACTTAAATAATACAATGGTCTTCATTGGTTATAATGATGCCACGAACGAAGGCGTAGGGCAATGGGCTAATAATGAGCCGGTTGCGTTAGATTTGAGTTATGCAAATTCAGCTACTAATGATTATGCCGTGATGAATTTTTGGGCAGGCACTTGGCAAATGGAACAGGCCGGGCCTTATCGGAAATTTGTGATGGAAATGGATTGTGGTGGTGCGCCTAATGGGGACTTGACCATTACTTGTCCGCAGGATATAGTGGTGAATACGAACTCTACTTCAGAAGCTATCTCTTGGGTGTCGGCAGTAGCTACAACCACTTGTGCGTCAGGAACTAATACTACCGTGACTCAAACTGCCGGAGCTGCACCCGGCTCAAGTTTTACGGTCGGAACACATACTATTTCGTATAATGCCACAGACTTGTGTGGTAATAGCCAAGATTGCTCTTTTACCATTACCGTAAATAGCTTGAATAATACGGGCTGTGGTAGTATTTCTGGTTATACAAAGTTAGGCGAGTTCAACGGACACGGCTACTATATGTCGGACGCATTAGTTCCTTGGACACTAGCCAAGACCCTTGCGGAAAATGCAGGCGGCTACCTAGTGACGATGAATGACCAAGCAGAAAATGATTTTGTGAAAGCCAACCTAAATAGTACGATGGTCTTTATCGGTTACAATGATGCTACTACCGAAGGTGTCGGACAATGGGTTAATAATGAGCCGGTTGCGCTAGATTTGAGTTATGGTAATTCGGCTACGAATGATTATGCTGTGATGAATTTTTGGGCAGGTACTTGGCAGCTAGAGCAAGCCGGGCCTTACCGTAAATTTGTGATGGAAATGGATTGTGGTACGACAGGTGGTAGTCAGCCGGATTTGACCATTTCTAATTTGAATTTAAGCTCTGCAAGCGGACAGGCCGGTGATGTTGTATCAGTAAGTTTTGATTTGAATAATGTAGGGGCTGCGGCGGTTGTTGGAGATTATGAGATACGGTTAACTGTATTTCATGATGGACCCTTTACAGGAGTTTCCTATAACGTAGGTAGCTTGACAGTTAGTAATACTACGATAGGGACAACGCCAATGACCACCACGTTTGTGGTGCCGAATATCGCAGATGGTGCCTATACTTTTGGTGTGGAAGCTGATGGAGGCGAAGTGATTGTTGAATCAAATGAATATAACAATTCAGCTTTGACTCCATTTGATGTTACTTCAATGACCGGTGGTGGATGTGGTAGCATTAACGGCTTCACCAAGCTAGGCGAGTACAACGGGCATGGCTATTACCTATCGGATGCATCAGAGAATTGGGCGCAAGCCAAGACCCAAGCAGAGAATGCAGGTGGCTATTTGGTGACTATGAATGATCAAGCAGAGAATGATTTTGTGCAAGCAAATTTGGGCAGTGAGTTGGTTCTTATTGGGTACAATGATGCTGCTACGGAAGGAGTGGGTAGTTGGGCGACTACGGAGCCTGTTACGCTGGATTTGAGTTATGGAAATACTTCGGAAAATGATTATGCGGTGATGAATTTCTGGGCAGGCACTTGGCAGATGGTCAATCAATGGGTCGCCAAGAAATACGTCATGGAAATGAATTGTGCGACACCGCAACCGGCATCCATTGCACGTAGTCTTTCAGTCGCTAAAGCCGTGAATATTCATGATGTATATCCCAATCCGGCTATAGACAATATTACGATTCGGGTCATTGCTCCGGAAGATAAGTCATCCCAATTTAATGTCTATGACGGTCGCGGCCAGTTGCTCCTTTCGGAAAAAAGAGATTTGCCGCAAGGTGCTTCGGAAGTGGAATTTGATTTGTCCAATTTACCTGCCGGAATGTATTTTGTGAAAGAAGCCGGCGCATCCCAGTATTATCATTTTGTGATTATGCGGTAGGTAGAGAAAATTCATGAATTTTCTCTACTACCACATAATCGTGAAAGGATTGTGAACATATCCAAAAACAGGTCGGTCGCCTTCGGGTTGCCGGCCTTTTTTGATTGGTGGGATTCGGGATATAATTTAAATGGTAGGGTTAGCAAGCGTTAGGTCGCTCAGGGGCAGAAGTTCAGATTATTTTACCTTTGGTAGGTTAATGAATGTCATCTAGGGGACAGTATGCCCCTTTTGGGGATGTGGATAATTGTAATGTGTTCTACAGTAAGGTTTTTTGAAGTGTTATAAGTTGTACATTATTAGGTAGTTATGTTGTTTTTGTTGTTAGTTTTTAATTTTTTATCTCTACAAATTTCTTTATTTGTACTTGGGGCTAGAATTTATGCCTTGTATCTTTGTCGTATCACTTTCCGTTAGTTTCGGCTATGGGAGAGTTTTTTATCTCTACAAGAAAGAGTTTGCTCCGAAAAGTCCACTCTGCCAAGAATTGAAGCACGTAACAAAATTTTCTTCTGTTTTCCATAAGTCTCCCTTGGTCAAGGGAGATTTAGAGGGTTAAAGATAAGGAGTAAACAGAATAAAATTTTGTGGACACAAGAACAAACCACTACTTCCGACTTTTCGGAGTAAGCTCAAAAAATCAACAGAATGAAACATTTGACACACTATTTTTCTTTGCTAATTTTTATCTTTTTTGCGCAAGCAGGAAGTGCACAATGTCCTACGGATTCTTATCTCTTTCTAAAGACTCAGGCGAGTGTGGATAGTTTCCCGATTCAATACCCTAATTGCACGGCAATGCCTAATTCATTAATCATAGGCACGGAAGTGACAGAACCGGCAAATGATATACATGATTTGACACCACTCTCCCAACTGGCCAGTTGTGGGGGCTTACGTATTTCAAAAACGGCATTAATCAATCTTCAAGGCTTGTCCAATTTAGAATCTACAGGCTTTTTTACTGTGTCAGATAATTTGGCTTTGGAGTCCCTTGTTGGAACAAAATTAGAGACAGTGTATGGTGACTTGACTATTGCAGGGAATAATAAACTGCATAATTTTGTTGGATTAGATAGTTTGAAATTTGTAAAATCCAGTTTCAAAACGTTACTGAATGATAGTTTAATTAATTTTGAAGGCCTGGGTGAGTTGAGCTCTATCGCAGGGGATTTATTAGTTTCTTCAAATCCTTCTTTAGAGAGTTTGGATGGTTTGTCTAATTTGCATGATATACACCAATACCTTAGGATACTTAATAACCCAAAATTAAATGATATTTCAGCACTGGAGAATGTGGAGCCTTCATTTGATCAATTAGAAATTATTGGAAATATTAATTTGTCGGAGTGCAATATCGCTCCCGTTTGCAATGCTTTGGCAGGGCTTAGTATAGATGTAGATGTAACCATAGAAAATAATAAAGTGGGCTGTAATAATTCGACAGAAGTTGCATCAGGCTGTAATGCTTACAGCGGATTAATTCTCTATTGTCCTTCTAATATAAGTGTCATCTTGCCGGCAGGAAGTACTGAAGTGCCGGTTACTTGGGCAGCACCCGACTCGATAAATACCTGTGCAATCGGTGCAGATGTTACGATAACACCTACGAACTATCAGCCCGGTGATACTTTTGCTGCGGGATTATATACGGTGACCTATCAGGCGACTAATATGTGTATGGATACAGCCAGTTGTTCTTTTATTATAACGGTTGGCTCTTCACCGGCTGCTTTTGATATTAATATTACCCACTGCCCGACAGCGTACCCTAATTCCGGAGAAGATTATATTCTGGATTTTACGGTAACCAATACCGGGGGGATGCCTTCTACTGCAACTACGTTGAGTTTCGTGCAGCCGGGAGCTCAGGCCAATTCTCCTAACAATAATTCGATAGGTGGTGTTGATATTCCTGCAATTGGAGTAGGGGAGACTTATAGTCATACCAAAAATTTTGGACCGGTGATTAGTTATCCTAGTGATTTTACACTTTATGGATGGAGCACTTTCTTTAGTGATTATTTTTCCTTACGGACAAATTTTGCGCCATCGCAGACTAATTATGAAGGCATTGTAGGAGCTTTTTGCAAACAATTTGATTCGGGTCTGGAAGTCGAAGTGACGGCAGACAGCTATCTCATAGATTCGACCGGTCATTTGGAATATGATATTGCTGTGACAAATACCGGCACAGAGCAAGCCGCCAATGTTATGGTTCATGTCGGGCCGCAGCTTTGGGGAAAGAATTATATTACCTTAGTCAATCAGCCGGCCGATTCGGAAGTATTTCAATCTAAAGAAGGGGAGCAAGACTTCTTTTTGAGATTGGCGCTATTGGATGCGGGTACTTCCAAGACTTTTCATGTAAATGTAGATATAGGGGGAGACATAGATTCTATTTTTGATCCCAATGTGTATGTTTATTCGCATCACCAAGTTAGTGGCGGTTTTCATGCTGATATAAACCATGCACTTTTCTATAAAGAAGCACCGGATTTAAGCGTTTCTAATTTGATAAATCTAGTGGATACGGCTTATGCAGGAGAGATAGTCGGCTATGATTTTGATTTGCATAATCTAGGAAATATTACTGCTGATTCTGCCTACCGAATAGGCATGTATCTTTCGACGGACTCCATTTTTGATGCCGCAGATGTCGCTGTTGGAGAAATTCTGACGGCGGCCACGGCAGTGGGTACGGTACCGATGGTTCATGGAGCCATTGCCATTCCTACGCCTTGGGTGGATGGCGCATATTATTTGATTGTGGTCGCCGATGCAGATGAGACCATTGTCGAAGCCAACGAGAATAATAATCAAATAGCCGCCCCCATAATCATTCTCAACCCGGTAAGTCTCGATGAAGCAAGCTTTCAATCTATCGCCATTCAGCCTAATCCGGCTACGGATTTGATTAGGATTGTCTCTTCCGAGAAAATAGATAAAGTCTTGATTTACAATGCTTTTGGCCAATTGGTTTTGCAAGGAGTAGGGCAGGAGTATGATGTGGCCAGCCTTCCGGAAGGGCTTTTTTGGGTATTGGTGTTTGTAGGGGGGAAGGTGGAGAGTGGGTGTTTTTTGAAGGGGGAGTAGGATCTTTCCAGCCCGCCGCAAACCGAATTTTGTCTTTTTTATTTTAACCCACTAGATATGCCTAAGAAGGGAGACTTGTGGTCAAAATCCGGTTTGCCAGCATCTTACTTTATCAAGCACCGCAGTGAAGAATTAAAGAAAGGAACAAAATTTTATTCTGTTTACCACAAGCCTGCCTTTGCCGACGCAGGCAGGCAGGTCTCCTTTGTGAAGGGAGATTTAGAGGGTTAACCATAAAGAAGAAAACAGAATGAAATTTTGTGGGGTCAAGAGCCAACTACTGTCTCCAACTTTTCGGAGTAAGTTTAGTGGTTGGGTTGTGCTCATGGTTTTTTCTTAAGCACAATAAGCTGTCCCCAAAACTTGTCTTCGTTGAGTTTGCCGGCTAGCAAGGCTTTCAATTCCAGTTTTGCCCTATTTAGATACGCTTGTTCATCTCCCTTTACGTAATTTGAAAAGGGTGAAAATTTGTCATCTTTTCGGACTGCTAGAATTGGCTCTAATA
>JALVCY010000549.1 GCA_027009605.1 Saprospiraceae bacterium | reverse complement strand
TATCAGTCTTGGAAGACCATACGACTAATTCTCCACCATGCTGGAAGAACAGCAAATCATCCAGCCAACAAATAACTGAATTTCTAGAGACAAACTGCTTAATATGTTTAATCATTGCAAGAAAAAGGATTTAGTAATTATTCGATGCTCCTCAAACAATTTATTAGATGCTAATGTTTTGAGTTTCTGATAGTTTTCTATTCCCATCCTTTTAAACATCTCTGGATTGGCCTCAAATAATTCCTGAGCTCTATCTTTAAAAACCAGTCTTACTTGATTACGCAAAAAATCATACTGCTCCGTAAAAGTTTTGCCTGGCATGTCTTTAAATAGCCATTTTCTATCAAAAAAGTATCGTATATTATTGAAATCATTTTCTCCATTACTACTCAAATCAACACCTTTAATATAGGCCTGGAGTTGATCTAATCTATCTTCAGCAAGAACCTTATATACGTTATTTGTACTTTTTATTTCACTATAGAATATCCTACCACCAACATCGTTAATACCATCAGCAAAAAAGTTCCCTTTAGGAATAGGCACTTCGACATCATCAGCCTGCATAGCAATTATTCCTTTTAACTCTTGTAACGCACCACGTCTAAATCCATTCACCATTTTTTCATTCTTTTTAACTTTAGCGACTCTAGCCAATCTATCAACCATGGGCTTTACCTTATTGCCAGTGTACTTCAAAGCATATTTTCCTAAATCTGAAATAGATTCTTCAATATTTGGCAACCAAGAAGCATTACAGTTGGGACAGCCTTCATACGGGCTCATAGCGTTTGCTTTTAGCACATCTTGTAATCTTTCCTTACTAATTTTACTAGCCAAAGCAGGATTTACTTCAAAAGGAATAATAGATTTCAGTAGTGGAATATGGGTTTTCCAGCTTGGATTTTTCCCTATTCCCATCACAATATCCCAAGAATAGACTAAACGTCGATCAAAAAAGCATTCCTTCAGAAGCTTGGCACCTTTCAGGCTACTTGTCACATCTGTCACAAATTTTGCAATATTCCCTGTAAAAGATCCCTGACCTGCTTTACCAAGAGCACCTGAGCCTGCTTTCATCGAAATACTCATAGCTGCCTGCAAAACAGTTCCGGTAAAAGCACCTGCTAGCATCTGAGTCATATTCCAATTTTCAGGTTCAGTCATAATCAAATATTCTGCCATCTGCCCAATAAAGATGGCGGCAGGGCTATCAATCACGTTTGTACCCACCGATATCACAAATCCCCAAAAGCCTTTTTCCTTAACAACGAATCCAAACGCTTCAAGCCAAGAATCATGTTTTTGTTGATTAAACCAATATTCAAAGGTTGCGCCCAGCGTATAATCCATAACAACACCAAGCACAACAGTTGTAGGGTTGGTTGCAGCTCGCTTAAAAAACCATTCAGTTATGACTTTCCTACCAATAAGAAATTCTGCATTTGAATTATCAAACTTTGAAGCTTTTAGTTCGCCACCAAGGTCTATCCTGCAATAAATCTGGGTAACTCCATTGTTATTAACAATATACACAGTTTCCAAATAGTCTTCATCGCTTATCTTAGGTAAAGTATAATGGTTATGGATGAACTGAAAAGCATTTACATCGGAGACATATTCATATCTAATCCTAGCCTTAAGACCTGCACTTTGCATTTCACTTTGAAACTCATCAAATGCGGCTTTTAAATCAAAAACAGATGAATAATAGGGATTGCTTTTTTTCGCCCACATCATTTCAGGACAATGATCATCAAGTTTGATTCTTATACTAACAGGGCCATCAACACCATCAACTTCAACATCTAAGCCATTATAATTGAAAAATTGGTTTGCCGAAAGAAATCCTACTACCTCATTAACAGTAAGACCACAAGTACCTTCTTCACTATAATCACAGCAACTAAATATTTTTCCTGTTAGCGTCTTTATGGCTTTTAATCCAGAGACCATTTTTTTGCCAACTTGGGGGCTACTATCTGCATTATAAGCATTAATAAATAAAGCTTTTGCCGTTATTGTAAACTCTTCTGTAACACACGGATAATCAGCCGTTTTGGGC
>JALVCY010000548.1 GCA_027009605.1 Saprospiraceae bacterium | reverse complement strand
ATCATATTCATGCCGAATCAATAATTTTACGGAAGTCAATATCACATCACTCCCCAAAGCCGTGCCCGGAGCAGACGTCACATCCACATAAAAATTACTCCGAAAATCACAGTCGATAATATGATTGGCTATATTCAAGTTGACCCCGCAAGTCGTCGGATTAGGCAGATGAGTCACGAATGGAAAACTCCCCGATGCCGAGCCCAACATACCATCACACACCGCCCGAACCTTATAATAGTAGGTCGTCGCCGGACTCAACCCCGTCCATAAATAATGGTGAGTCGTCACAATTTGGTAAGAAGAAGTGTCAGCGCCGTATTCCCATAATTCAATTTCAAACGTATCCGCCGGAGAAATCCAAGTCAAATCCGCACTAGTCATAGTAATGGCAACGGCTCCCGTATTGTGTGGAGATGGGCAAGCTTGCGCAAAAAGGACACTCGGACTGATTAGAATGACAATCCGAAAAATCATAAAAATTGCATATCGCAATCTTTTGGGTAGGTAGCTACTCATAATATAAGGGTATCGTTTATTTGGGATTAGTGGTGTTTTCTGTCAAAAAAACACCAACTTGGGTATAAAATTACATGTATTTTGAATTAAATGCTATTTTTTTTGAATTTATGGAGGGTATGCAGTCGGGTTTTGTCCCCATTTGACCCTTTTCGATTATTTGTAATGGGCGTAAGTTTCTAGGAAAAAATGCGGCTAAAGCCGGTCTCCTGCTTAGTTTTGATCCGTCAGCTAAAGCAGACGGTAAACGCTAAAGCAGTCGGTAAAAGCTAAAGCAGACCGTAAAAGCTAAACCAAACGAAAAAGCTAAAAGTAGATATTCCGGAAAAAGTCCAAATACCTTGGCTTTAGCCTGCTTTACTGGTAGTTTTAACGGACGAAGCAGAAGTTTCACAACCAAAGCCAAGCCCACATCTCAACAACAACGAAGTCCCAAGGACAAGTCCCAACCGGAGAGCCGAAGGCGACCGCATCAACTCCTTCAACTAGCGCAGCGAATCAACTTCTTCAACTCTCTCAACTAACAGAATATCGAATGCAGAATGCCGAATATCGAATAATGAAGTAAAAATCCCTAACAAATACCCAAATCTCTCAACTAGCGCAGCGAATCAACTAGCGAAGCCTGCGAGCGAATCAACTTCTTCAACTAGCGCAGCGAATCAACTTCTTCAACTCTCTCAACTAACAGAATATCGAATGCAGAATGCCGAATATCAAATAATGAAGTAAAAATCCCTAACGAATACCCAAATCTCTCAACTAGCGCAGCGAATCAACTAGCGAAGCCTGCGAGCGAATCAACTTCTTCAACTAGCGAAGCGAATCAACTTCTTCAACTCTCTCAACTAACAGAATATCGAATGCAGAATGCCGAATATCGAATAATGAAGTCAAGAACAAACCACTACGCAAGCCAAAGACCAAAAGCAGCTTGCTGCGTCCAAAAGACCAAAGCCCCACAACTATCCCCAAAAAAACGTATCTTTGCAGCTTCGTTTAAAAACGACTTGATTTTCAAATACATCTTGACTAAACACACCTAATGCACGAAATCAGAAATATCGCCATTATTGCACACGTTGACCACGGCAAAACGACCTTGGTTGATAAGATTATCCACGCCTGTAATACCTTGGATGCGCACAAAGATCACGGCGATTTAATTTTAGACAGTAACGACATAGAAAGAGAGCGCGGGATTACCATTCTTGCCAAAAATGTATCTGTTACCTACAAAGATGTAAAAATTAACATAATCGACACGCCGGGTCACTCTGATTTTGGTGGAGAAGTGGAGCGCGTACTTAAGATGGCCGATGGTGTTCTACTTTTAGTCGATGCTTTTGAAGGAGCGATGCCCCAAACCCGTTTTGTTTTGGGCAAAGCCATTGAACTTGGGCTCAAGCCGATTGTCGTTGTCAATAAAGTAGATAAAGAAAACTGTACGCCGGAAGAAGTGCAGGAAAGCATCTTTGATTTGATGTTTAATTTGGATGCGACCGAAGACCAATTAAATTTTGAGACCTTATTTGGTTCGGCTAAATTTGGTTGGATGAGTACCGATTGGCGCAAGCCGACCACTAATATATTCCCGCTTCTCGATACTATTTTAGATGTGATACCAAATGCCCCCTACAATCCCGGGGATGCACAAATGCAAATCACGTCTTTGGACTATACCAGTTTTAAGGGACGGATAGCCATTGGGCGGATTTTTAGGGGCGACTTAGAAGCCAAGAAAGACTATATTCTTTGCAAAAAAGACGGTACGAACAAAAAAGTCCGGATTAAAGAATTATTTGTCTTTATCGGTTTGGGGCGTGTGCAAGTGGAAAAAGTGAGAAGTGGGGACATCTGTGCCATTGTCGGTTTGGATGATTTTGAAATTGGGGATACCATTGCCGCTATCGAAAATCCGGAGCCTTTGCCCAGAATTGCCATTGATGAGCCGACCATGAGTATGCTCTTTACCATCAATAACTCGCCTTTCTTCGGAAAAGAAGGCAAATACGTCACCTCCCGCCACTTGCGCGATCGCTTGATGAAGGAAACCGAAAAAAATCTAGCGCTGAGAGTCGAAACTACAGATACTGAAGACAAATTTAACGTCTATGGACGCGGGATTTTGCATTTATCCGTTTTGATTGAGAATATGCGCCGCGAAGGTTATGAACTTCAGGTCGGCAAGCCACAGGTGATTATTAAAGAAATTGAAGGCGTTAAGCACGAGCCTTTTGAGATTTTAGTCATCGATGTACCGGAAAACTATGCAGGTAAAGCCATCGAATTGGTCACCAAAAGAAAGGGCGATTTATTGGTATTAGAGCCCAAAGGAGACTTACAGCATTTAGAATTTGAAATCCCATCGCGCGGCCTGATTGGCTTAAGAACCAATATTCTTACCGCCACTGCCGGCACTGCTGTTATGACCCACCGTTTCAAGGAATTTAAGCCGATGAAAGGAGATATTTCCACTCGGCACAAAGGCTCTTTAGTCTCTATGGAAGCCGGTCAAGCCTTGGCTTATGCGCTGGATAGGTTGCAAGACCGGGGTAAATTCTTTATAGGTCCCGGCGACAAAGTGTATCAAGGACAAGTCATCGGAGAAAGCACTCGCAGTGGAGATTTAGACCTCAATGTCATTAAGGGCAAAAAACTAACGAATATGCGTGCTTCCGGTTCGGATGATTCGGCTAAGCTTGCGCCAAAAACGGTTTTCTCTATGGAAGAAGCCATGGAATACATCAATGAAGATGAATATTTGGAAATCACACCCGAAAGCTTGAGAATGAGAAAAATCTCTTGGAGAAAAAGTTAGCTTCGGCGTTCAATTTGTGCTACGCACGTTCAATTTGCCCTTCGGGCGTTCAATTGCCTTCGGCGTTCAAGGGGGGGGCTCTTGGCTGCCTACCCGTAAGGCCTTACATTTTTCCTTACCACTAAGGCCACTTAGTTTTGCACTAAGATTACACTAAGGCTTCTTAGTGTCTTCTGCGTGTCTTCTGCGTGATCTTAGTGGTTAGGCTGCTGCAACTCTTTGCCGTCTAGCCGTTAAACCGATACAACGTTGGTGCACACATAGACTAACATATTATAAAAACTTTCTTTCGTTTACCCTGACTTCCCAAGCTAAATAAATGAAAACCAATCAATTAGATATTTGCCTAAAAAAAACTTTCAGCTTTTCACTCTCCACCCTTTTTTTTCTGAAAATCTTTCACTATTTTTGTGCTTCAAAACTTTGTAATCCAACCGCAATAGGACTTGATGAAATTGAGCACGCCTGCTTTTTTCATCTTTTCAAAGACTGAGTCATACCGCTTTTTTTTGCCCTTCTCTCCCTTTTTTGGGTAGCAGAAAAGGTGTTTTTGTGCCCGGCTATCATGATTTGGGTGGGCGACTCCTGTAATGCACATCGCTTTGGCCAACCGTTTTTGGGGATGTGGATTTTATATTTTTGTAACTATACGGTTACATATTTTGTAACTGTTTAGGTGGCTCATTTTTTAGGTAGAAAATAGGCATTTTCTAGCAAAAATAGCGGGTGGCTAAATAGTTACCCTATTTTTAAGAATTAGTTTGAAACACTAAAATAAACACTCTTGATGGAAGAAATTCACGTAATTAAAAGGGACGGCACCAGAGCCCCCATTGATTTGGCCATGATTCACGAAGCCGTAGAATGGGCTTGCAACGGATACGACAATGTATCGGTATCGGATATCGAAATTAACTCTAAACTCCAATTTTACGAAGGTATTACGACCTCAGGCATTCAAAAAGTCATGATTCGGTCAGCTGCGGATTTGATTTCTCTAAAAAATCCCAATTACCAATACGTTGCCGCAAGGCTCACCTTAATGGACTTGCGCAAATCCGTCTATAAACAATCGAATCCCATCCCTTTTGAGTATTTGGTCATGAATAACATCCATAAAGGGGTGTATGACAAAATCCTTTTGGAAAAATATTCCAGCCAAGAAATTATCTATTTTGGCAAAAAAATAGATTACGACAGAGATTTTAAGTTTACTTATGCAGGCATTACCCAAATGGTGGACAAGTACCTGCTCCAAGATCGCCATACCAAAGAGATTTACGAGACCCCGCAAGAAGTCTTTATGCTCATCGGCATGTATATGTTTATGAATTATGAAAAATCCTTGCGGAAAAAATTCGTACTCAAGTTCTATAATGCGCTCTCTAACTTCAAAATCAGCTTGCCCACTCCTATCATGGCCGGGGTGCGTACGCCGTTGCGTCAGTACAGCTCTTGTTGCTTAATTGACGTAGGCGATTCGTTGGATTCAATTGTCCATTCCAATGCGGCGGTAGGCTATTATACGGCTCAGCGTGCCGGTATCGGGCTCAACTTCGGCAGAATCCGGGGGATTAATGCTAAAATCCGCAGTGGAGAAGTGATTCACACCGGATTAGTGCCTTTTCTGAAGGTCTTTGAAGCCACGACCAAGAGCTTTACCCAAAATTCTATCCGTGGCGGGGGCTCCACATCGACGATGCCTTTTTTCCACTGGGAAGTCGAGACTTTTATCCATCTGAAAAACAATAAAGGCAATGAAGAAAATCGCGTCCGTCGGATGGATTATTCGCTTGCTGTCAACAAATTATTCCGGGAAAGAGTCCGTAAAAATCAGGACATCACCCTGTTTTCGATGGAAGAAGTCCAAGATTTGTATGAATTGTTTTACAGCTCGGATGTAGATGGTTTTATCGAAAGATATGAAGCCTACGAAAAAGATGAAAATATTCGTCGCAAGACCATCAATGCCCGTAGTTTCTATCTCGATGTCCTCAAAGAACGCTACGAAACCGGCCGAATCTATATCCTAAATGCAGACCATGTCAATACACACAGCTCCTTCAAGGACAATATTTACATGAGCAACCTTTGCCAAGAAATTACTTTGCCTACCAGCCCTTTGTCCAATGTGGATGGGGATGAAGGGGAAATCGCCATGTGTATTTTAAGCAATGTCAATCTGGGAAAACTGGATGATATTTCCGAATTGGATGATTTGACCGACTTATTAGTTCGCTTTTTGGATGAGTTAATTGACTATCAAGAATACCCGGTCAAGGTCGCCGAAATTTCCACCAAAAGCCGGCGGAGTCTGGGCATTGGCGTATCTGACGTCTTCAACTTTTTGGCCAAAAACGACCTCCACTACGATACCATAATGGGGCGTAAGGTCGTCCACGAATATATGGAGCGCTTCCAATTTGGGCTGATTTCTGCTTCCGCAAATTTGGCCAAAGAAAAAGGTGCTTGTGCGTTTTATGATAGAACTAAATATTCGGATGGCCTCTTCCCTATCGACACCTATAACAAAAATGTGGATCAAATAGTGCCTAACGACCTAAAATGTGATTGGGCAAAACTCCGGAAACAAGTCAAAAAATATGGCTTGCGCAACTCTGCGTTGAGTGCGATTCCTCCGGCGGCTTCCAGTTCTATTGTTTCTAATTCGACGCCCGGCGTAGATCCTGTACGCAAGTATCTAATCGCCAAAATGAGCAAATATGGCCCGTTAAAGCAATTAGTCCCGGGTTATGACGAATATGCCGAAAATTTTACGCTTGCTTGGGAAATTGACAATGAAGCCTATGTGAAATTTGTAGCGGTATTCCAAAAATTCTTGGATCAGAGTATCAGCACCAATCTATACTACGATATTGCCCGCTACGAAAACCACAAAGTCCCGGTCAAAGACTTGATTCGTCACGAAGGTATGGCCTATCGCTACGGTCTGAAGTCATTGTACTATCTCAACAGTAACGATAATTCCGGTGAAGCCTCCCAATTGCTGGCGCAAAACGATAACCACGCAGAAACTTCCAACGGAAAAACAAACGGCCAATATGATGGCATCGAAATCGAAGTCGATGCCTGTGAAGGCGGCGCGTGTTCGGTGTAGGTCGCATGAATGGTAGGACGCACTATGGGTAGGGACGAACGTATTGTAGGGACGCACGGCCGTGCGTCCCTACAATACAATACAATAAATTACAATACAATACAATACGTTACAATACAATACAATACGTTACAATACGTGCACGGCCATGCGTCCCTACCCTGCCCCAATCAAAATCAACCGGTCGGCCTCCAAATCATAAGGATTCAACAGATAATCCCCAAACGTATCCACCATCTGCAGTCCCGCTTTCTCAAAGAGCAATTCAAAATCCGCCAATTCAAATAAGCGCACCCGCTCATAAAATTGATGTATGCCTTCCGGATGATGTACGGTGATTTCTTTTTTGACGAATCCCGATTCCAGGCTTCTTTTAATCTCATACCGGGTCTCCCCTATTTCTACTAACTCATTGGGAATCAGCCCTTTAATCACTTTCTTGGCATTCAGAAAATCAATAACTACTCGAGCCTTTGGCTGGTTTGGTTTTAGGGATTTTCTCATATTTTTTAGGACTTGGACATGGTCGTCATCTTGCTCAAAATAGCCAAAACTGGTAAACAAATTCAAGACAAAATCAAAAGCCCCCGCCCGATACAGTTGGCGCATATCATGCACAGCAAATTCCACTTGATGCCCGGCCCTTGCCTTTGCGGCCAAGATGCTTTGCTCCGATAAATCGACCCCGGTAACATCAAAGCCTTTTTCCGCAAGGTAAAAAGAATGCCGCCCCTTTCCGCAAGCCAAATCCAAAAAACGAGCCGAAGCGCCCGGCGATAAATAATCTATCAACACATCTATAAAGCGCTCTGCTTCCATGTAATCACGCTTCCTGTATAATTCATGATACCACTTCGTATCAAACCAATCCTCAAACCATGCTCGCTTCATTTTATTCTCTTTATCTCAAAAATCTTTTGAATTTAGTCCAAATTAAGTTGTAAAGTTCTAAAAAAAAACGGACTTTTGCCAAAATGTCTTGGCGTTTTGATAATCCCTTTGTTTCGCCTTGGTATTGGACAAATAGGCCGCCTACTTGGACGAGCCGTTTTGTCCGCTAAATAACTATTAAATCACAGCGTTATGGCACTTAAAGAAACGGTCTCCGGTTTTAGGGGGACTTTTGGAAATCAGCCGGGAGAAAACTTGACCCCTTACGAAATTGTAAATTATGCCGCTACTTACGGGGATTGGCTTAATAATCAATTTGAAAATCCTAAGATTGTCGTAGGTAGAGATGGTCGCATTACAGGCCAAATTGTAAGTGAATTAGCGATTAATACACTCCTTTCTATGGGGATTGATGTGATTGATTTGGGGTATTCTACGACGCCGACTGTCGAAATGGCCGTCACTCATCACGAAGCAACAGGCGGCATCATCTTTACAGCCAGCCACAATCCCAAAGAATGGAATGCCTTTAAATTCTTGAATCAACAGGGGGAATTTCTGTCCGCCGATAATATCCAATTCTTGCTCGACAACCTAAGCCGTAAAGATTTTTCTTTTGCGGAAGCCACCAAAATAGGCCATAGAACCCAAATCGACGATGAGCATATTTATCACATTGAAAAAGTTTTGGCTGATGAATTGGTAGATGCAGAAGCCGTCAAAACGGCCAAATATAAAGTAGTCGTAGATACCATCAACTCCACCGGCGCACTCATTATACCGGAACTATTAGAACGCATGGGCTGCGAAGTCGTCTTACTTAATGGCGAAATCAATGGCCGCTTTGCCCATACGCCGGAGCCGGTCGAAAAGAATTTGCGGGAGCTGACCAAGAAAGTC